>CAXTTX010000307.1:0-5152 GCA_964247045.1 uncultured Verrucomicrobiales bacterium
TGCCAATCGGGTGGGTTTTCCATGCCGGTATTTCTACCATGGGTGGCAAGCCCCCGGAGCGATCCAATCGACCCTACCCATTACCATGGGAAATTCGCTTGGCAGGCTCCGGAATATCAGCGAAACCGTTCCGCACATGAAGAAAACCCTCCTTCTGGCACCGGCGCTGGCGTTCACCCTGCTGGCGGGCCTTACCCCAACCGCAATGGCAAACGACACCAAAGTCACCGAATCCACGTACGGATCCCTACCGGACGGACGAAAGGTCAAGATCTACACCCTAACGAACAAGAACGGTCTTGTGGCGCAGGTCACCGAATACGGGGCGATCCTCGTCTCGATGAAGACTCCCGACAAGGCAGGGAAGTCCGGTGAACTCACCCACGGCTACGACACCCTTGAAGGCTGGCTCACCAACACCTCCTACTTCGGCGCGACGGTCGGCCGCTTTGGCAACCGCATCAAGGACGGCAAGTTCACTCTCGACGGCAAGGAATACACCCTGGCGAAGAACAACGAGCCCGGTGGCATCCCCTGTGCCCTGCACGGGGGCCTGAAGGGCTTCGACAAGGTGCTCTGGACGGGCAAGATCAAGGATGACAAGAGCGTCGAGTTCACCTATCTCTCCAAGGACGGCGAGGAAGGCTACCCCGGCAACCTCACGGTCACAGCCACCTACAGCCTCGATGACAAGGACGAGCTGACCTGGGTCGCGAAGGCCACCACCGACGCGCCGACGGTCCTCAACATCGTCCAGCACACCTACTGGAACCTTTCCGGCGACCACACGACGGTGATCAACGACCACGTCCTGATGCTGAACGCGGATGGTTACCTGCCCACGGACAAGGGCCTGATTCCAACCGGCAAGATTGATCCGGTGGCGGGCACGCCGATGGATTTCACGAAGCCCACGGCCATCGGCGAGCGGGTGGAAGCGGATTTCGAAGCGCTGAAATTCGGTGGCGGCTACGACCATGCCTGGGTGTTGAAGAAGGGCGACGGCGTGCGCCTCGCGGCGAAGGTGAAGGATCCCAAGTCCGGCCGGGTGATGGAAATTTCCACGGACAAGCCGGCGATCCAGTTCTACGGCGGCAATTTCCTGGACGGAAAAGCGGTCGGCAAGTCCGGCATCGCCTACGCCTACCGCACGGCCTTCGCGCTGGAGACCGAAGGTTTCCCGGACGCGCCTAACAAGCCTGAGTTCCCCTCGGCGGTGCTGCGCCCGGGTGAGAAATATTCGCACACGATGGTCTTCAAGTTCTCCGCCGAGTGATCGTCCGGTAGCAGAACTTGCCCTTTGAAGCTGGGTGGCGCGCCTGTGCCACCCGGCTTTCTACAACCCGCCCCTGTCCGCAACCCGTTCAACCCATCCTACCCATGCCTGATTTTTCATTCCTCAACCTGTTGGCCTCTGCCGCCGGAGGTGCCGCTTCCTTGGACGGCATGGCGAAGCCCGACATGAACATCCTCGACTGGTCGATCCTTTTGATCTACCTCGTCTTCGTCATCGGTATCGGCTTCGCCCTCAAGAAATACAACAACAGCGCGGAGGACTTCTTCCTCTCCGGGCGTTCCATCCCGGGTTGGGTTTGTGGCCTTGCCTTCATTTCCGCCAACCTCGGCGCGCAGGAGCTCATCGGTATGGCGGCCTCAGGTGCCGAGTATGGCATCATGACCTCCCACTTCTACTGGGTGGGCGCGATTCCGGCGATGGTTTTCCTGGGTATCTTCATGATGCCGATGTATTACGGCTCCAAGGCCAAGTCGGTGCCGGAGTATCTCAAGATGCGGTATGACGAGCGCACGCGGGTGTTCAACTCCTACTCGTTCGCCTTCATGACGGTCTTCTCGTCCGGCATCTCGATGCATTTGCTGGCCGAACTCCTGCACACTCTGCTCGGCTGGAACTACTACGCCTCGCTCGTCATCACTTCGGCGATCGTGCTCGCGTATGTCCTCAAGGGCGGCCTGAGTTCCGCGATTTACAACGAGGTCCTCCAGTTCTTCATGATCGTTTTCGGTATCGCCCCGCTGGCCTACATCGGCCTCAAGGATGTCGGCGGCTGGTCCGGACTGATGGCCAAGCTCCACGCCTCCCCGCTAGGCGAGGGTGCCGTGCATTCCTGGGCACAAACGGGTGGCACCGCCAACCCGATGGGTATCCCTTGGTATGGCATTCTTTTCGGTCTCGGTTTCGTGCTCTCCTTCGGCTACTGGACCACCAATTTCGCGGAAGTCCAACGCGCGCTGGCCGCCAACTCGATGGGTGCCGCCCGCCGGACGCCGATCATCGGTGCGATTCCCAAGATGCTTTTCCCCGCGATCGTCATCCTTCCCGGCATGATCGCCTACGGCCTCACCAGCGACTCCGTCGCGGGCGGTTACTCCATCCCGCTCAAAGTGGACGGCGCCCTGAACTACAACCAGGTGTTGCCATCGATGATCTTCCACTATTTCCCGAACGGATTGCTTGGCCTCGCGCTCACCGCGATCATGGCCTCGTTCATGTCGGGAATGGCCGCGAACGTCACGGCCTTCAACACGGTCTTTACTTACGACATCTACCAGACCTTGTCCGGTGGCAAAAAGACCGACAAGGAATTGCTCAGGATGGGCAGGCTGGCAACCGTCGCCGGCATCGTGCTTGCCATGGGATGCGCGTTCATCGCGGCGAAATACAACAACGTCATGGCGATCCTGCAGCTGGTGTTCGGCTTCGTGAACGCGCCGTTGTTCGCCACCTTCCTGCTCGGGATGTTCACCAAACGGTCCAACAACCAGGGTTCCTTCTGGGGCCTGGTCATCGGCACCTCCTGCGCGGTCGTTTTCCACGGATTGTGCTTCGCAACCGGCAACGCACCGGGCGTCAAGGGTGCCTGGATCAGCCCGCTCATCGAGTATCCCAAGGATCTCTCGCAAACCTTCTGGGTGGCGACGGTGGCCTTCAGCGCGACCTTCCTGATCAACGCGGTCATTTCGATGGTTACCTCGCGTAACAAGACGGACGCGGACCTCCGCGGTCTGGTCTACTCGCTGACCGAGAAACAGGTGGTGGACAACGATCCCTGGATCCTGCGTCCGGCGGTGCTCGGAGTCATCGTTTTCGGAGCCTCGATCATCCTCAACATCATCTTCTGGTAAACCCAACATCCTATCACCATGGACCTTCGACTTCCCATCGGCTACATCTTCACGATCTATGGCATCATGCTGGTGGTCTACGGCCTTGTTACCAAGGGCGCGGCGATGTATGCCAAATCGCTCGACATCAACGTGAACATCATCTGGGGCGCGGTGATGCTGGTCTTCGGCCTCGTCATGCTGTATTTCGCCAAGAAGGGCAAAAAGAACATCTGATCGCCTCACCCCGATCCGACTGATTTCAGGCGCCCCATTCAGACCCTTGGATGGGGCGTTCGATTTTCCGGACCTTATGAAAATCACTTCTTACACCGGTGGCTTCGTGCAGACCAACGGCTACCTGCTGGAGACGCCGGGTGGTAATATATTGATCGACGCTCCGGCGGGTATCACGAAATGGCTCGCGGACAAGGGCGTGCGCGTGGACGCCGTGTTGCTGACGCACCAGCATTACGATCACGTGGAGGATGCCGCGGCGATCAGGGAGGCGGGTGCCAAGCTTCATGCGTTCACCGGCTATTCAACCGATCTCACGCTGGAAACGGCGGCGCGGTCGTGGGGGCTGCCGATCTCGGTGACGCCTTACGAGGTCGATCATGTTTTGGATTTGGAAAAGCCCTTGAAGATCGTGGGTCTTGAATTCGCGATGTCGCATGTGCCGGGGCACTCGACGGACAGCGTTACTTTTTATCTGGCGGATGAAGGGATTGTCTTTTCCGGGGACACGCTTTTCGCCTCATCGATCGGGCGGGCGGATTTGCCGGGTGGAGACATCAACCAGTTGCTGGATGGCATCGCGAAGCACCTGTTGACCTTGCCTGCGGAGACACGGGTGTTGCCGGGCCACGGGCCGGGGACGACCATTGGTGAGGAAACGGTGGGGAATCCGTATTTGGATTAGCTTGAGGCATCGGATAGAGAATCCTTTGGACGACTGCGGACAGTCGATAGGACCGCGACAGTTCGTTCGCCCCATGGGGGCTCGACCGCTCCCGTATGACCGACAACCCAGCGCTGAAGCGCGGGGCTATTTCCTGCCGCCCTTCCGGGCTTGGTGTTGCCAATATCCGGCCACGGTTTTAAATAAACCGTTTCAAGAGGCGTTCGGATAACTCCTCAGCATGTGCGCGAGAACGGCCCAAGGCACGGGATGCCGACGATTGGCTGCCACTCAAGCTCGTTTCCGGACCTTTGCGGGTTCGTGTTGTGTGGGCCGCCACAACCGGACCGCTCGGAGAGCGGTCCCTGCCTTTTTAAGACGGCCTCTAAGGGTGTTCGCTTGTATCTTCCGTGACCGTGATGGCCTGCGGGGATGGGGAGGAGTTTCCCAAACCGGGGATCACCTTGCGGACGAGTTTGGCGAGGCCGGACTCGGCGTTGTTCACTTCGGTCTCCGCCTGACGCAGGGCTTTTTCCCAAGCGGGGGCGAAGCCAGGGGCCTGCTCGCGCATGGTGCGGATGGCGATCTCCTGGATCTGGAGCTGGCGTTGCTCCGCCTTGCCGGGCTTCTGCTGGAGGGAGGCGTTGTTGATGCGCAGGGTTTCGTTCTGCTTCTTCAGCGTCTCCAACTCCGTCTGCAGGGACTCATTGCCGCTGGCATTGATCTTGAGCTGGGTGTTGAGGTGGCTCTGGAGGTTTTTCATCTCCTCCTCCACCCGCTTGAGGTCGCGGGCGACGGTCCGGCGGGCAGTGAAACCGGCCTTCCAGACGAAAAAGGTGATCAAAAGGCCGATGACGAGCCCCCAGGTGAAGGGGTGCTGGAGAATAGTGGTCCACTGGTCCATGGGAAAAGGCGGTAACTCAGTCGATATACTGATTGGTGTCCTCTTTCTTTGCAGGGGCGGGATTTGCCTTGGGTGGTACCGGCGGGGGATTTTTGGCGGCCGCTGGTGAATTTTTGGTCGCCGGGGCCGGTGCGGGTTTTGGCGGGGGCATCGGTGGTTCCGTGTCCTTGATCGCCGCCTCCACGGTCGCGGTGAGGTCCGGGGCGTTCTTGCTAACGAGGATG
>CAXTTX010000307.1:5162-6978 GCA_964247045.1 uncultured Verrucomicrobiales bacterium
GAAGGCCACTCCCGTGTTCGTATTGCCGGAGCTGTCGAAGACCGTGTCGTAGCCCTGTTCCTTCGCGATCTTCGTGGAGGTTTTCACGATCTTCTCGAGGGAGGTGCGCATGCCGGTCACCATTTTCCGGTTGATGATCTTTTCCTGCTCGGTCTTGAACTCCTCGAACTCCTGCTGGAGCGTCTGGGCTTCCTGCCGCTTGATCTCGTAGGTGCGCGCGAGCTTGCGGCTGGTGGCCTCGTCGAGGGGATTGGCCTTGTCGGATAGCTGGGTCTGGAGCGCCTGGAGCTCGCCGATGATCTTGCGGAGCTGCTCGGCGCGCTCGTCCTTCATGATCGCCTTGCGATCCGTTTCGATCTCGTCCTGAAGAATCCGGGTGGAGGCGAGGGCGGTGTAGATATCCTTCACCCGCACCACGGCGAACCGTGGTGCTGCCGTTGCCGTCAGGGCGGTGGCCAGAAAGGCCAGCAGAATGGCTTTGGGCTGCTTCATGCTCGTGGAACCATGAAATAGCAGGTCCTGCGGATCGTCAAGGTTCGCCAATGTCCTCGTTCCAGAGATCGGGACGGGCGGCGATGAAATCGGTCATGAGTTGGACGCACTCCGGGCTGTCCACGACGTCAAGTTCCACGCCTTGGGATTTCAGATGCTCCTCGGCACCCATGAAGGTGCGGTTCTCGCCGATGACCACCTTGGGGATGCCGTAGAGCAGGATGGCCCCGCTACACATGGGGCAGGGGGAGAGGGTGGTGTAAATGACGCTTTCCTGGTAAACCCTGGCACTCTGGCGGCCGGCGTTCTCGAGGGCGTCCATTTCCCCGTGGAGGGTGGTGCTGCCCTTCTGGACCCGCTGGTTGTGGCCGCGGCCGATGATTTTTCCGTCGTGAACCAAGACGCTGCCGATGGGGATGCCGCCCTCGGCCAGTCCTTGTTTCGCCTCCTCGATTGCCGCTTGCATGAATGGGTCCATGCCTGCCGGGTATGCAGTTGGCAGGCCGCGCCGTCGATAAATTGTTCGCATCGGCACGGATTATGCCTATAATTTTCCCCCCACCCACCAAACACATGCCTAAAGTCCGCCTTGCAGGAACCGTCCGGGGAGAAAAAGACCCGAACCGCGAAATCCGCGCCCGCCTTCTCTATAGCCTCTTCAGCAAGGGCTGGGACATTTACAATTCGAACGGGGACCAGCGGATTTCCCTCTCCAACATCGAGCGGAAGATCATCGAGTCGGACGCCTTCGTTTTCACGCCGGGCGCGACTCTGGAGGACATGTTCAAGGCGGTGTCGATTTTCGTTGGCTACCAGACGCTGGACGTGAATCTGGCCGGGAAAGCGACGGTTTTGCTGAATTCCGACGGCTCCTGGGACCCGCTTTTCGCCCTGCTCAAGCATCTGAACGGTCTGGGCACCGTGAAGCAGAACCATGAGGACTACCTGCTCCGCGCGGAAGCTCCGGAGCACGTGCTGGATCTCCTGGAAACCGCCCGCCGCGAGGGTATTCCCGACGTGGGACGCGAGAAAATCGGCTCCAACACGGTGGGTTCCTTCGAGACGCCGCTGCCGGAAGACCACGAGGGAAATGTCTGCGTTTTCTGCTCCGCCTCCATCGAGGACCCGGCCTACCTGCAGGATGGCTACGATTTCGGCCGCCTGCTGGCGGAAAGCCGTCTAGGCTGTGTCTCCGGTGCGGGAAGTTCCGGCATCATGGGCGAGGTCGTCCGCGGCTCCGTGGACGCCGGGGGCTGGACCGGTGGCTCGAACGTGCCGCACATCATCGAGCTGGAAGGCCTGCCGACCGGGATGTCGAGTTTCT
>CAXTTX010000308.1:0-6718 GCA_964247045.1 uncultured Verrucomicrobiales bacterium
CGGCACCGCGGGCGTTGACCTCCACCTCGACCTCCTGGGCATCGACTCCACGTAGTGTTGCTGAAAATAGACGGGTGATCATGCGAACAGTGGATTTGTGATGGGTTTTCGGAAAAGACTCAAGACATAAGACTGGGAGACGGAAGAAGGGGGAGGACGAAAGCGGTGCATTTTGGCGACAAAAACGGGGGGATTTTTGCCCATTTTTGTCGTTTGGAGCCCGATGGAGCCCTGATTTTGAGGATTTTTGTCAAAGGTGCAGGGAGAGCGGACCTGAGGGGAAATTTGGTGGATTGGCGCAAGGCGCGCATTTTCAGGGAGTTGGTGGAAATTGATGGTCCGGAGCCGATCGGGGGAGGGGGAAATGACAACAAATGCCATGTTTTTTGGGATTTGTTTGGTGCGGAGGGGCAGGGGCGGTGGCGGAGGGGTGGGAAATGTCCAGAAATGTCCACTGTTTCGGAATTGAAATTCGTTTCCCGGGGACGTCGGGGATCGGGATGCGATGTTGTATTGGACTCAGTTGGCATGGGGTTGGAGAGGCGGGCGCGTTGGGATGAGCATGGCGTTGCAGGTGTGTTCGGGGTATTCCGGCTGTACTTTGGGAAGGGCTTCCGTTTCGGTCCGGATGGAAGGGGGAGGGATGGGATGAAAGATGTCAGGATATGAGGCATGAGAGGATTGAGGTGGGGGTGAAGGAGAGTCGCGGACGCGGTTGTCGGGTGGGGGGTAGAAGCGGTGTCCGACCCAACAGGACAGGGGAGTGGGGGAGTGAAGAAGGGTCACTCCACCGGGTGCGCGGCGACGGTTTGGGGCTCAGGGAGCGTGGCAGCCCGTATTCTAGCAAAAGCGGGGGCACTTCTCAACCAAACGGGCGTCTGCCAATATCGAAAGGGCGAAATAATTAATTTGGCCTTGGTATTGGGGGACTTACGCGGGTTTACGGATTGTGAAAATGGCAGGTCCTGGAGTGAAATGTTACCGCGTGAGGACCGACCCTTTTGGTCATCGTTCTAAACCATTCATTTCATCTAGTCGGCGTAGCAACTCATCCGTTCGAGTCCGCCAGTCGACATTGGAGTCAACGACGAAGGCGATGAGCACCCCGATCGGGATCTCTTTCAAAAGCTGCTCAGTCAACTCGTGGATCTGCTTTTCAAGGTCAACAAGATCAACCGGGCTTCCAAAGAGGCCCAGGGACGGATGGGCTCCATGGTAATCCATCACAATGGGCCTTATTTCCACCCCATGTTTTTCGGCGAGACGTGAATTCAACTCACCCGCAAGCCAATTCAACACGACAACGGCCATGTCGAAATACTTCGGGTGTACGATGAGGGCTACCAGACCCGGGGGTTCTATGATGGCGCAGCCTTCTTTCATGGCCATGTATCTACGAGTTGCTTTCCTCCGGAAAAGTACGGAGAAGTGCCCTCCGGGCTTTTTCGGCGACTTCCTCATCATTTCCGTTGCTCAACTGATGGAGGAAATCCATGGCTTCCTGATTTCCGACGCCGCGGAGCGCGTGGATGGCCTTGGCGGGGATCGACAAGAAGGGATCGCCTGCAAAGCGATAACAAGCCGCCCGGATCAGCGAGGGCACCGACTCCGGACGGGCGATATCGATGAGTATATCAACCGCCCCTTCGATCGGAGCGTCAGGTGAGCCGGTATCGATGATTTTGCATAGTATGGATTCCAAGGAAGGGCCGGAATATTTGTCCGCCATGAGGATCAGAATCCAACCCCAGCTCCATTCGCGGGTTTCCAACATGTGCACCAGCGCGTCCGCCACTTCCTCCTCGGGAGGAGGAGATTCGGAACAGGATTTCACGAATTGATCCCACAGGCGCTTATGATCTTCTTGATGCAGAACCGGAAGCCCTTCGAAAGCCAAATTTAACTTTTCAATTCGTTCCAGTGCGGAGTTTTTCATTGGCAGGGCAAATATCATTGTCCGGGAGTTGGCCCGCGCGGCTGGCGAGATCCAGAAACAAGGGGGCATTTCATGCTCGTGTTTCCTATCACCCGGAGATGGGTTGGCAAGCTGCAAGGCTGTGGATGGAAACGCTGCCCTCGTTCTACCACAAGTGCCGCGCGATCCGCCGGCCACGCCAGTCATAGACAAACCGCGTCATTATATGGGGGATGATCGTCCCCAACGGCGTCGTAGTCTGTCTCCACCTGGATCAGGGTTTTCTCGGCATCCCCCCGCTCGCGGTCGAAAAAAATTGACTGATTAGTCACTCGGTGCCATTTTGCCGCTGTGAAAGGAAAACCCGAGCAAACGAAGCGTGACCATCTGCTGCGTGCGGCGCTGGAGCTTTTCGCGAGCCAGGGGCTGAGCGTGCCGACGGCGAACATCGCGGCGGTCGCGGGGGTGGCGACCGGGACCTTGTTCAATTACTTCCCGACCAAGCAGGATCTGATCGATTCGCTCTATCTGGACATCAAGCGGGAGATCATGGGGCTTTTTCACAGCTGCGGGGCGGAGACCGCGGGTAACCTGCGCGAGGCGTCGTCCCTGATCTGGAAGAGTTTCGTGGCCTGGGCGCTGGCTAATCCGCTGAAACAAAAGGTGATGAACCTGTTGCTCAACGGCCAGGCGCTTTCCGCCGAGGCCTTGCAGCAATCGGAGGGGATTTTCCGCCCGTTTAGGGAGCAAGTGGAGGCGGGAGTGAAGCGCGGTGAGTTCATGCAGGGGCTTGGCGTTGACTACATCCCGCAGGTGAAGGGCGCGCTGATCAACGCCTGCATCGCCGATGCGATGGCCCGCAAGCTCAAGGGCAAGGCCTTGGAGAAACACATCGCCACCAGCTTTGAGATCTACTGGCGCGGTGTCGCCCGGTGATACCCTTTTTTTGATCAAGAAATGACTGACTAGGCACTCATAAATTACTGCAATTACGCATCCGAGAAGCATCCACAGAGAATCCAATTATTCAAATCCATCATCTAAAATCATGAACAAAACACTGAAGCAACGCACGGCGCTGGTTACAGGCGCATCCGCGGGCATTGGCGAGGCGACGGCCTTGCGACTGGCCTCCCTGGGCATCACCACCTACGCGGCGGCGCGGCGGGTGGAGAAAATGGAGCATCTGAAGACGCGGGGGATCCGGGTGCTGAAACTGGATGTGACCGATGAGGAATCGATCAAGGAATGTGTCGGGAAAATCGCCGGGGAAACCGGTGGCGTCGACATTCTGGTGAACAATGCGGGCTACGGCTCCTATGGTTCGATCGAGGAAGTGCCGCTGGCGGAGGCACGGCGACAGGTGGAGGTGAATCTCTTCGGCCTCGCGGCGCTGACGCAGCTGGTGATCCCGCACATGCGCGAGCAACGCTGGGGGAAGATCCTCAATGTCACCTCGATCGGCGGGAAGGTGGCGGGGCCTTACGGCGGCTGGTATCACACGACGAAGTTCGCGGTGGAGGGATTGACCGCATCCCTTCGGCAGGAGTTGGCGCCCTTCGATGTGGATGCGATCCTGATCCGCCCCGGGGCGATCAAGACGGAATGGAGCGGGATCGCCGCGGACAGTTTGCTCGATGTCTCCGGTGCCGGCCCGTATGCGGCGGCGGTGCGGAAGCTGCACGGGCTTTTCACCGGCGAGCAACTTGAGAAGATGGCGGCCGATCCGTCGGTGATCGCGGATGTGATCGAAAAAGCCATCACGGTCCGCCGTCCGGAAAGCGCCTATGTCGCGCCCTTTGCGGGGCGGATGATGCTGTTCCTGGCGAAGCTGGCGGGCAACGACCGGCGACGGGACGCCCTGAACCGCTGGTTCATGAAGCTGCCAGTGAAGATGTGAGGTGGCCGTTACACCGGGTGGTCGGTCGCAGGATGATGCCGGGGACAGTTCGGGGATTGGAGAGGAAGGCAATGTTGCGATCGCTCCGGGACGGGGGTGGGGCGGAATCTTGTTGGAAATGTTAGATGGAAGAGGCACGATGGCCATGGAAAAACCCGTGCGAGGAATCATCAGCGTCATGAACCTGTTTTTGAGAGCCGGACTGTTCGTTTTGATATTGAGCGGCTCCGGGTGCATCGGCAGGCAGGGTGTGGATTCCGTGCGGATGGCGGATTCGCTGGTGGCGGAGTACCGGCATGGGACGGAATTCGAGAAGGAGGCATTTCCGGATAACCGCGCGCTTTTGACGGCGAAGTTTCCGGACATCTATGAAAGCGGCGAGGCATTCTGGGTTCACTATAAGGATTTGAGGCGGGAAGCTGGCGACGATGAGGCGAGAGCGGCCTTGAGGCGGGCGGTGGCGGAGAACGGGTTCTCGGTCTGTTTCATTTTTCCGGGGTGTTACGAGCTTTTCAGCACCCGGGATTTGAAGGAGCTTTATGAGATTTCGGGACGCAGGTCGACGGAAGTCATGAAGGCGGCGGTGCTGGAGCCCGTGGATTGGGGCAGGCTGGAGGAGATCCGCGAGGACCGGGTGCGTCCGGGGTTGTAATGGGAGCGCGGGGGTCCGTTGAGGAACAGACTGGGCCTGAGAAGCTATCTGAAAAATTGTTATCACTCGTGCGGGAAGGCCAGAAGGAACCCGAAATCCAAGCAGGTTGGCCGCACCGTCCGCCGTTTTTGGAACCTTGGCCCCGTCCGGAGGAGTATACTGCCCCAACCGGACCGTTAGGGATAACGGTCCCTGCCTTTTTTTAGACAGCCTCTCAGATTTTCAGGCTGTCTGGCGTGAGGAAATACCAGGCGTTGCGGGTGACTTTGCCGGCGGATTGCTTTTCCTCGTCGTGGGACCAGATGGCACCGATCTTCTCGGCGGCTTTGCGGGAGCGCCAGTTTTCGGGACCGATGTGGAGCCAGACCTTGCCGGCCCAGCGGAAGGCGTGGTGGAGCATGAGGCGTTTCATTTCGGCATTGGCGGGGCCGCCCCAGAAGGCGCGGGAGAGGAAGGTGAAGCCGATGGCGATTTCGCGTTTGCCGGGATCCCAGTGGTAGTAGCGGGATGAACCGATGAGTTCGCCGGATCGTGCGTCCACGGCGACGAGCGCGCCGCCGGAGGCGAGGGCGGCGGTGAACCAGCGCTGGAAGACGGGGCGCTGGCAGCGTTCGGGTTCAGGGTGCTGTTCCCAGATCAAGGGATCGGAGGCGACGGTGTAGAGGAGTTCGAAATCGTCGGCCATGAGGGGGCGCAGGGTCATGATCTGCCCGTGGAGGGTGGGCTGGAGTTGGAAGGGGGAGGCCTCGGGATTCATGGTGAGGAATGTCGGGTGGAGGCGGGTAGGGTGCAAGTGCGGGGGGATGAGGAAGAGGGGGGGAGGTTTCCACCGCCTGAAGGCGGAACTAGGAACCCTTGGCAAACGCGAGGAGTGGTGGGGAAGGAGGCGGTGACACGGAGCTGTCCGGCAGACCGCCTAAAAGGCGGCACAACGAACGGAGAAGATGGCACAACGAACGGAGATATGGGGAGCGGGCGGGGGCGCGGGGCAATTTTTCGGGAAATTTCATTTTTTAGAAAAAATCGCAGGGGCAGTGGCGTTATATCCATGTCGCGAGACAACAGGCGGTCCGACTGAGACGACTTCGCGGGTTAAGGGTTTTTCCTGTGGAGATGATCAGTCGGACCGCTTTTGTTTTTCAGGGAGGGACTAACTGATCATGACTGGCGTGCCCTCAAGGATCTTCCGCTGGACGATCATCTTCGCGAGGGAGGGGTCTCCGACCTCGAAAGAGACACGATGGGTCCACAGGAATTTCCACTCCCTGGCGTTGTGGATGGAACTCCAAGGGATGAAGAGCGGAGGATGACCGATGCGGAACAGGAAAAACGGCACGATGTGAAGTCCCTCCGCTGCGACGACCATGTTGAGGCAGCCATTGTAGTTGCACCAGCCTCCGAGTTGCGCGGATTGCATGGTATAATGGCGTCCTTCCGGCACGCCGCGGGCGGGGTAGGTGAGGGAGAGCCTGCGCCAACCTCCGAGGGTGGCGAGCAGCCATAAGACGCCGCACCAGAGGGCGGGGAAGAAGAGGGGGAAGGCAAGGGGGAGCCACTGGAGAATGGTTTTCCCGGGTTCCTGGATCTCCGTTGCCATCAAGATGGTCGTCCCGTTCATGGGGGAGATGGTGGCGGGGAAGGTTGGGGAGATGAAGATCGGATTTTCAGGATGGGGCGGCAGCCGCGTCCGGGGAACGAGGCCCTTCACCGGCCCGTTTTCGATGCGACCGGCGGACCATGGCGGCCGGGAAGATTGGGGTTGTCAATCCGCGGATCGGGGGAATCCTGAACTCCAACAAGGAGCATGATTTCCAGGGAACTCAAATCGGGGGTGGTTGGCATCGCCTTGGGCGGGCTGATCCTTTTCTGCCTGTTTGTGGTGATGCCGCGCACGCGGGCTCCGGAGGTGCTGCGGAAGTTCCCTGAGATCACTTCCTCGACACGCATCGTGTTCACGTCCGAAAAGGGGGAAATGAGGCCGTTTGATCTAACCAATGATCCGGAGATCATGGCGGCGCTGCGGGCGCTGGGATCCGAAGACGCGCCGGGCGGACGGGGGATGGGACTGCGCATCCGTGGGACCCTGGAAGTGGGTGAGCGGGTATTCGAACTGGATGCGGCGGTCACCTCCGACGGTCACCGCGTTCTTTTGAGCGATACCAAGGGAAATGAGGGATGGGGCGGGCGCAGCCTGGCGGTGATCCTTTTCAGACGGTTTCCCTACTATGATGGGAAGCGCCCGGCGTCGGTT
>CAXTTX010000308.1:6728-6972 GCA_964247045.1 uncultured Verrucomicrobiales bacterium
AGTCGTCGCGCGGGAGGGAGTGAGGGAAGGAGTGAGGAAGCAGGGCGGTGTTATCCTTGAGGGCGACACCGCTGATGGCGCGATGGCGGGAAGCCGTTAGGAGCAAATGCAGGCGGTGGGCGGCGATGGCCGGGGGGAGGCCTTCGGGGCGGATGTTCGAGACGCAGTTGCGGTCGGCATCGCTGCGCCCGATGCGCGGGGCGAAGGTGATGTAGGCGCCGAGGCTGTCGGCCGCCGAAAGGCC
>CAXTTX010000309.1:0-6962 GCA_964247045.1 uncultured Verrucomicrobiales bacterium
CTTTTCCGGCGATGATCCTCATGGTGCAGCCGGGGTTACCGGGCTTTCGTGGACGGCTTGGAGGCGGTCGGCGCGGGGGGCTTGGATCCGGCAGGAGCAGTTGGCTTCCCTCCGGCAGCCGCCGGTGGCTGGGCTTGGCCGGCTTTGCCCAGCACAAAGCGGACGACCAGGCTCTTGTCTAACAACTTTGTGCCTTCGGTCGACATCTCCTGTCCGCGGTAGACGATGATTCCGTATTTCTTGTCGGCCAGTTTGCCGAGGGCGAAGTTCTCCTTGATCTTGCTGAGGCCGGTATCCTCCTCGAATTTCCATTCCTGTCCGGTCCACTCGCCGAGGATGCTTGTCGGCTCCGCCTTGATGTCCTCGATGCGCTTGAGGGCGCCGTTCGGCGAGGTGAAGGTGTCGTCTTTCCCCGAGTAGCGGAGGGTGGAAAAAACGCTCGCCGCACCGGTGGAAGTGAGCGCCCACGTGTCCCCGGTGGTTTGGCGCAGCACGAGCATGACATCTTCCACAGGTCTGAATTCGCGCTTGTTCCAGAGCACTAGGTATTCCTCGTATTCCGTCTTGGTCAGGCCCAGCCGTTCGTCATAGGGCAGCGGAGCGCCCGGCTTCGCGTTCGTGGAATACTCGCGGAACCATTTCGGGTCCGTTTTCGCGGCCTTTTCCACCTTCGACACGTAGGTGTTGATTTCCGGGGGCGGAAGCACGACTCCGATCTGCCCCTTCACCGGAATTTCCGGTTCGAAGTAGCCCGCGAAGACCTTGGGCGCCTCGGCCGCGTTCAGGGTGGCGACGAGGGCAAATACAGCAAGCGGGGTATGGAATTTCATGGACCGGCAGCAAGGCTGTTCCCCGCCTTGCAAAAACTCAAGCGGCAATCCGCCCGGTTCCGGCTATTGGGGTCCTTACTGTGGCTCTCCTTCCGGGAAAATTTCCACGATGGGCGTCTCGGCTTTCTCGTCCATCCAGCGTTCCAGCGCGGCTTTCATCGGCCCCAACACTTCCGGACGGGTGGCGGCGATGTCATGTTCCGCCTGCGGGTCCAGGGTCACCTGAAAGAGGGCGAAATGGCGCCCGCCTCCTGCTGTCGGCGTATAGACCAGTTTCCAATGCCGCGTTTTGAGACAACGTTGCTTTGCCTGGATCAGGCGTTCCAAATACTCGGGCTTGAGGACGAATTGATAATTGTACTCCGGGTCGATCCGGGTGAGTTCGTCCATGGCCGGGAGCTTCGGCCGCTCGACGCCCTTGACGCGGAACTGGATGAAAGGGAAGCCCGTCTCGCCATAGAATGGGCGATAGACCGGTTTTTCCGTGCCCCGGATCCAATTGGCAAAACTCTGCCCCTGCCAGATGGAGGACTTCTCCTGTCCGATCAAATCCGCGACCGTGGGAACCACATCGATGAGCCGCACGGTTTCCGGAACGACACGCGGTTTCTCACCGGGCACGTGGACGATCATCGGGACGTGGTTCGCATGGAGGCCACCGTTGAAGGTGAGTCCGTGCCCGAGGGTAACACCGGATTCGTAGTGATCGTCGCCGTGGTCCGCGGTGATGATAACGATGGTGTTGTCTGCCAGTCCGTTGCGGTCGAGCGAGGCGAGGATGCGGCCCACGCAATCATCGAATTGGCGGGTGCAGCCGTCGTAAAGGGCGCGGATCTGGGTGATTTCCTCCTCAGGCAGGGCCTGCCATTTGGATTCCAGGTCCGTGCCGCCGATAAAAGAGTCGATGTCGAAGTCCACCTTCTTCTGGTTCTTGCCGGCATATCCGGGGACGGAGAACATGCTGCAGTAGGGTTCGCGGCTACCGTAGGGGAGGTGATTGCAGGAGTAGAAGACGTGCCAGAAGAACGGCTTTTGTTCCAGGGCCACCTGGTTGAGGCGTTTTTCCACCCGGTCGGTGACGACGTCGGGGGTGACGAACGAGGCGAATGCCTGGAGCTGGGGGAAAATCCGGTATCCCACGGGATTGTCGAAATAGAGGGGGACCACGAAATGAGCCATCACGACGGCTTGGCTCATGTAGATCTTGAAGTTGTCGAAGGAGGAAACGACCAGGTGTTCCATTCCCAGCGGGACGACCTCGTAGTAGCCCGCGCACCAGTCGCCAATGGCCGCGGTGTCGTAGCCGCGTTTGCGGAGGAGGAAGGGCAGGGGTTCTATCCGTTTGTTAGTTGCCGCCACGGTCGCCTTGTCCGGATACATCTGGCGGATGCCGTGGCTCTGCGGATACATCGAGGACATCAGTTGCACCCCGGACTCCATGGTGGAGGCGATGGAGGTATAACAGCTCTCGAATCGCGTGGAGCGGGCCGCCAGCGAATCGATCACCGGGGAAACCCCGCCGGAACCTCCGCCCGCCGCGGGCCGGTAGCCCGCACAGCCGAGCTTGTCACCGCGCAGCGAGTCGGACCCGATGATGATGACGTTCATCGGCCGCTGCCCGCCGGCCGGAGCCGCGATCTTTCCCGGCTTCCGCGCGTAACCGGTCAAGGCCACGGTCACCCCTGCGATCAGGGTGATTCCCGCGATGACCAGCCCCCGCCTTCCATGGCGGCGGATGTGCCAGAAGACCACCAGCGCGAGCATGAGCAGGGGCAGGATGCCAAACAGGAAAGCGAGGCTGGCCGGCTTGACCGCTGCCGGGATCAAGTCCAGCGCCCGGTAATACCACGCGCCGAAATCGTTGATGAAATACGGGCGCGTCACCGAAAGCCGCAGCATGAAATAGCCGTGGAGCAGCGCGGTGAGGACGAGCGCCCGCAAGACAATCGCCCGCCACGAGCGGTAGTTCGAACGACCCGTCCACCAAGCTGCGAAAGGCTGGAGCAGGAAGGCCGCCGCCAGGCCCAGCGCCAGGTAGGCGACGAGCATGAGGAGATTCTGCCCGACGAGGAAACCCATGTATTTGTCCTTCGCCAGGACGCTGAACTTGTTGGCCATCTGGTCCGGTGACATCGTCAGCCGCCAGATTGAGAGGCCGTATTGCCAAGCCAGGAACAAGCCCGCTCCGGCAAGGACGGGGAAAAAGCCCGCGGCGGGCGCGGGGCGCGGTTGGTCGGCGTTGGAATTCAAAGGCGGCGAGACTTGCCCCAAGCCGCCTGAAGATCAAGAGCCGGAATCCGGCGGCGCGACATACATCCAGCGCGGGCTGAGCATTTTGTCGATGATCAGGCCCCGCCGGGACTGGAGGCCCTGGGGCAGCGAAAGCCGCAGGATCAGCGCGGTGGGAGCTCCCTGGTTCTGGTCAAGGAGGGTGCTGATTTCCTCCACCACCGGATCGCCCTTCCGTGCGTAGCCAAAGAGAGTTTCGTCGCTGTTCAGAGTGGTCAGGCGGAAGCATTCCCAGACGGATGAATCCGCGAACTCGTGGCTGTAAAACAGGTCCCGCTGGGCGTAGACGCGGAAATCGTAGGTCGTCCCCTGTGGACGGCCGAGGGCGAATCTGTCCCAGTCCACCGGCTGATAGCAAACGTAGGTTTCCCAATCGATCAGGGGCACGCCGTCGTCACCCACATCGATGATCAGATTGGCGCTCTCGCGGTTATCCAATTCCACGGAGGACATCCAGAAATTGGCGAGATTTTCGACGGTCAGTGGCTGGAGCAAATTCGTTTTGAGAACCTTGTGCGGGCGCACTGGATTCGCGGCGTAATATTTCTCCATCAGCGGGCGGACCCGCGCCGGCTGGCGGACGTGGCGCGTCATGACATCGAGGGTGGGCGACGCGAAAAAGTCCTTTTTAGCCTGATCGATGCGATCAATCATCTCGGTCGCTTCTTTTTCGTCCTCGGCATCCCTCACCACCACCGATTTGGTGGCCTCGCGGACCTCGTGGGCCTGGGTGTCCGCCTCCTTGACCTGGCTCAGGGACCAGATGGCGGCCCCGGATAAAATCAGGCCGATCAAAACAAACCAGCCCCACGGCACCTGCCGTTGGTTTTGGGAGGCCGCACCCCAGTCTTGCTCCAGCGCGTCGGGATTTGCCGCGGGAGCGTCGATGAGAACCTCAATGCCGGGCTGATGAGTGCGCAACTCGATTTCCTCCCGGGAGGGCAGATCAAGGCGTTGGCTTACCTTGGTGGGTTCGTGCCGGACGCCGAGGCGGACAGGGTCCGGTCGTTTCGGAGTTTCATCATTTTGCAGCCGGACCACCGGGGCGCGGGTCTCCACGGTCTCATCGACCGTCTTCAATTCCACGCGCTTTTCCTCACGGGCCATCGTTACGGAAAGGAAAGCCGTAAAAGTCAATCGACGCAACGCTGCTGTGTCTCTAAATCTGGCGGCGGAAACCACCATGTCGCCGCCGCCCCGCATCCTGATCGTCACCGCCGCCTTCGGGGAGGGGCACAACAGCGCGGCCCGCAACCTCGCCCTCACGCTGGGCGCGAAAGGGGCCGAGACGCAGGTGAGCGATCCCTGCATGCTGGCCTGGCCGGCGCTCACAGGCTTGGTCAACCACGCCTACCGCTTCGTGACGATGAATTTCCCGAGGATATGGGGACGCATCTACCGCTCCACGGACCGCCATGATTTCAACGACAAGAGTAATCCGATCCTGGACGTGGTGGAAGATACCCTGGGGGATCTGGTCCGGGAATATCGTCCCACGGCGGTGGTCAGCACCTATCCGCTCTATCCCTATTACATGCCCCGTATCGCGTCCGCGGTGGGCAGGGAGATTCCGGTTTTCATCGTCGTCACGGACTCCATCGAGATCAATGCCGCCTGGCTCCGCGCGAAATGCGACCGCTGGCTGGTGACCGACGCGTTCACGCGCGAGGAAATGATCCGCAAGGGGATTCCCGCGGAGAAGATCGTGGAAACCGGTTTTCCGGTGAATCCGGAGTTTTCAAAGATCACCCCGGTCGCGGGGGATTGTTCGTGCGATCCATTCCGCGTGCTCTTTTTTCCGGTCGCGCTGGGTTCTCTGATGGAGAAGCAGGCGCGTGCCCTGCTCGATGCCACGCCGCGGGTGAAGCTCACCATCGTGATGGGCCGCAATGTCCGCTACCTTTTCAAACGGGCACGGCAGCTCCGGAAGAATTATCCTGGCCGGGTCCGTCTCATCGGCTGGACGAGCCGCGTGCCGTGGCTTTTGAACAGCCACCATCTGGTCGTCGGCAAGGCCGGTGGTGCGACCGTTCACGAGGCCATCGCCGCGCGCTGCCCGATGTTGATCCACCATCTGGTCCCCGGGCAGGAGGAAGGAAACCTGCGCCTGCTGGAGCGCATCGGCGGCGGGAAGCTCGCGGAAAAACCGGAGGATCTGGCGCGCCGCGTCGCGGATATGCTCGCCGACCAAGGGGCGGGCTGGCGCTCGATGAAAACCGCTCTGTCCCGCCACGGCCGTGATGCAGGTGCCATCGTGGCCGCGAATTTCGTGCTCGAGGAGATTGCGGGACGTCCATCAGAACCCGCGAACTGAATCGACCTTTTCTACCATGACCTTCCTTTTTGACATCGGCCGCGTCCTGTTGGACTTCGATTTCGAACCCTCGCTGGCCCGGCTTCTGCCCGCTGGCGCGACAGACCATTCCACCCGCCTGGAGAAAATGCTGGCCCGCAAGGATGAATTCGAGACCGGCCGGATCGGCGTGGAAGCCTATATCTCCTGGGCGCTGGAGGTGCTCGGCAGCCCTGCCTCGCCCGCGGATTTCCGGGACGCCTGGCAGCAGATCTTCACGCCCAACGAACCGATGTGGGCCTGCGTCCGCAAGCTGGCGGCCGATGGTCACCGCTTGATCCTTTTTTCCAACATCAACGGCATCCACTGGCCGTGGATCACGGAGAACTATACGGAGTTCTCCCTTTTCCACGACGCGGTGCTTTCCTTCAAGACCGGCTTCATCAAGCCGGAGCCGGGGATCTATCAGTATGCCATCAGCACCCATGGCCTCGTGCCGGAGGAGACTTTGTATATTGATGACCTTCCGCAAAACATCGCCACCGGCCGCGAACTCGGCTTCCGCACCTGGCAGTACGATCTGAAGGATCATGCCGCCTTCGAGTCATGGCTGGCCGCCGAGCTCCTGGACCTTTCCACCAAATCCTGACCAAACCTTCCTGTTTCGCCTCAACCATGTCCCGTCTCATCATCGCCGGTCGCGAGTTCGATTCCCGCCTTTTCCTCGGTACCGGCAAGTTTTCCTCGAATGAATCCATGCGCGACGCGCTCGCGGCCAGTGGCACACAGATCGTTACCGTGGCGCTGCGCCGCGCGGATCTAACCGGAAAACGCGATCCCTACGCGAACATCCTCGAGTTCATCGATTCGGAAAAGTATCTCCTGTTACCCAATACCAGCGGCGCGATGAACGCGGAGGAGGCCGTGCGCCTTGCCCGCCTCGCCGAGGCCGCGGGCCTGCCGAAGTGGGTGAAACTGGAGATCCATCCGGACCCGACTTATCTGCTTCCCGATCCCATCGAGACGCTCAAGGCCGCGGAGATCCTCGTGAAGGAGGGTTTCGTCGTGTTGCCCTACATCAACGCGGATCCAGTGCTGGCGAAGCGCTTGCAGGAAGTCGGCACCGCGACGGTGATGCCACTCGGCGCTCCCATCGGTTCCAACAAGGGAATCGTCACCCGTGACCAGATCCGCATCATCATCGAGCAGGCGATCGTCCCGGTGGTGGTAGATGCCGGTCTCGGCGTGCCGAGCCACGCCGCCGAAGCGATGGAACTCGGCGCGGATGCGGTGCTCGTGAATACCGCCATCGCGATCGCGAGCGATCCCGTCCGGATGGCCGTGGCCTTCAAAAAGGCCGTGGAAGCGGGCCGCGAGGCCCATGAACTCGGCTTGCCGGAAATCTCCGACCACGCCCACGCGACCAGTCCGCTGACGGGCTTCCTAGGCTAATCCCTCTCCGGAACGAAGCGCCTAGGGAGCGGGGACGCTGTAAAGACCGGACACATCCTTAACGGGTGTTCGGAGACATCGTTTACACTTTCGGTTAG
>CAXTTX010000310.1:0-5389 GCA_964247045.1 uncultured Verrucomicrobiales bacterium
TCCTGCAGCAGCTGCGCGAGCGCTTCGGCCTCGACCGGCCCTTCGTCGAGCAGCAGAAGAAGACCGTGAAGGCCTACCCGATCCTCGA
Source organism: uncultured Verrucomicrobiales bacterium (assembly GCA_964247045.1). GTDB lineage: Bacteria > Verrucomicrobiota > Verrucomicrobiia > Verrucomicrobiales > Akkermansiaceae > Luteolibacter. The sequence goes on from CAXTTX010000310.1 coordinate 89, forward strand.
TTGGGCGGATGCCCAGGTGGACATCTACATGCACCAGAACAACCTGCCCCGTCACCCTTTGGCTGAAAAAGGCTACGTGACCATGGGTGACTGGCACAGCACCCGGCCCGTGGAGAACGGAGATGTGGAGGCCACTCGCTTCAACGGGGAGAAATTCGAGTGCGGCTTACACCTCGATTCCGGATCCTCGGATTTTCAGATTTGATCATTCCCAAATTTCTGTTGGAACTCTCCTTGTTGGAACTTTCCTGAACCGTTACCTCCAAACTCATGAATATCGCTGAAAACATGGTTGCCACCGTGGGCAACACCCCGCTGATCCGCCTCAACCACCTCACCGCCGGTCTTGAGGCGGAAGTTTGTGTGAAAGCCGAGTTTTTCAACCCGCTCTTCAGCGTGAAGGACCGGATCGGCAAGGCCATGATCGAGGCCGCCGAACGCGACGGATCGCTCAAACCGGGCGGGCTGATCATCGAACCGACCTCCGGCAACACCGGCATCGCGCTGGCCTTCATCGCCCGTTCGAAGGGCTATCGCATCATCCTGACCATGCCTGAGAGCATGTCGATCGAGCGCCGGGTGCTGCTGCGCCTGCTGGGTGCGGAGATCGTCCTCACGCCGCGCGCCCGCGGCATGAATGGCGCCATCGCCAAGGCGAAACAACTCATCGAGGAAAACCCGGGTTCTTTCGGCCCGGGCCAGTTCGACAACCCGGCGAACCCACAGGTCCACCGCGAGACGACCGCCGAGGAAATCTGGCGCGACACCGACGGCCAGATCGACGCCTTCGTGGCCGGTGTCGGCACCGGTGGGACGATCACCGGGGTGGGTGAAGTTCTCAAATCCCGCGGCAGCGCCCGCATCATCGCCGTCGAACCGACCGCAAGCCCGGTCATCTCCGGCGGTGCTCCGGGACCTCACATGATCCAGGGCATTGGTGCCGGATTCATTCCGAAGAACCTGAACACGGCCGTCCTTGACGAGGTCATCCAGGTGACCAACGAGGACGCGATCGCCACGGCGCAGGCCTTGGCACAGCAGGAAGGTTTGCCTGCCGGTATCTCCACCGGCGCGAACGTCTGGGCCGCGATCCAGGTGGCGAAGCGCCCCGAGTTCAAGGGCAAGCGCATCGTCACGGTGGGTTGCTCCTCGACCGAGCGCTACCTTTCCACGGCCCTTGCCGAGAAGGTCCGTGAAGAAGTGACGAACCTTCCGGTTAGCGAAATCTGAACCGGAACGATCCGGTTTTTTCCAAGGCGTGGCTTCCCTCCGGAGGCCGCGCCTTTTCCATTTCCGGTCGATGGCAAGGCTTGCAGAGCCCCGGGGGGCCGCGTCAGGCTGCGGCGTGTCTGAAACGTTGGAGAGCGCCCGCCGCTGGAACGGCTATGTGTGCCCGGATTGCCGGTTTGTTTTTCGTGTGCCGCGGGATCACGACGGGAAGGGAATTGTCTGCCCGAGCTGCCGGCGGATGCTCCGTATCCCGGCGAGTGGTGACGAACCCCCGCCGCTCCTGGCAGCACTCCGCCGCGCCGAACCCGAACCGGGCCCTGATGAGTCCGGGCAGGGGAAGCTCAAGAAACGGAAGCGGGGCCGGCGCAAGGGTGGGGACGACCATGCTTGGGAAAAGCAGCCCGCGGGATACCGTTCCGGGCGTGGTGAGAATCGGCAGATGCGCTGGCTTCTGGCCGGTGGGGCCACCTTGCTGGTGGCTGCCCTGGCGGCGTTCTCCTATTCCATGATGGCGAAGAAGGCGGCCGTCCCGGTGGTCGATACCACGGGTGCCGCGCCGTTGTCGACAGCGGCTCCCGAGCCGCCGAAGAAGTTGAGCGACGCTGAATTCCTGACCTTGGCAGAGGCCCTCGCGAAAAGGTTCCTGGCTGCGAAGAGCGTGGATGAACTTTTGCCCCTGGTCCGGAATCCCGGAACCGTGGAAGCAAAGATGAGAAGCCACTACCCGGGCGGAAAGGTGGATGCTCCCGGTTTGTTCCTGTTCAATCAGGACAGGCAGCCGGTTACCATCGAGGGGATCACCAAGGTCCGCATCCTGACGGGCGAACAGGTGTTGAAGCAGTTGGCATTCGAGGATTCCCCGCAAGGGCTCAAGATCGACTGGGAGAGCTGGGCAGGCTGGTCGGAAATGACTTGGGAAGAATTCCTCAATTCCAAGCCGACCGAAGCCAAGATGTTCCGGGTGATCCTCGGCTCCGTCGATTATTACAATTTTGATTTCAGCGATGAGAAGAAGTGGAAGTCCTATCGGCTTACCTCGCCGGACAAGGAGGACTCTGTGTTCGGTTATGCCGAGAAGGAGTCGATTCTCGCCGAGCGGCTCCGACTGAATGCCGATACCAAGGAAGCCAGGTTCATGCTGTTGTTGAAGTTTCCTCCCAACAGCCGTTCAACCAACCAGGTGCTGATCGAGAAGGTGATCGCTGACGGATGGATCGAGCGGGGGGGCGCCAAATGATTCCGACCACCTACGAAAAGGCGCAGGAACTCAACTTGGATCCGCTGATCTATGGCACTTTCGCGGAGATCGGTGCCGGACAGGAAACCGGGAATTATTTCTTCCGTGCGTCCGGCACCGCCGGACTGGTCGCGAAAACCATTTCCGCCTATGACATGACCATGAGCGATGCGCTCTACGGGCACACGGAGCGGTATGTCTCCGCGGCACGCCTCGGGTCGATGTTGGATCACGAGTATTCGATCCTGCTGGAGAGGCTCGCGCCGAAGCGGGGCACAGGGACGACGTTCTTTTCGTTTTGCAACACGGTCCGGGCCCGTGGGTGGAATGACCGCGGGGAATGCCATGGCTGGCTGGGGATCCGTTTCCAGATGAAACCCGGGGATCCGCCTTCGGACATTACCCTGCACGTCCGGCTGTTGGACGTGCGCTCGATCGACCAGATGGAAGCGCTGGGAACCATCGGCGTGAACCTGATCCACGCCGCGTTCCGCCACCGGGGACACCTCCAGCGGTTCGTCGAGGCCGTGGTGGACAACCTTGCCGCCGGACGGGTGGAGGTGGATCTGCTGAAATTCAGCGGCCACGGCTATGGTTTTTTCGACAACCGGCTTTGCGCCCTGCAACTGGTGGAAAGCGGCCTGACCGACGCGACGATGTTCCTGCCCAACGGCGAGGTCGTGCAGCCCGCCGAAGCGCTTTACCGGCATCCGGTCCTGCTGCTGCGGGGCAGCTTCGATCCGGTGATGAACGTGCATCTGAAGATGCTGGAACAGGCGCGGGAGGGCTTTGTCAGTTCCCTTGAGGAGACGGAAAGGGCCGCCGCCATCGAGCTTTGCGAAATTTCGATGCATAACCTGCTGCGTGACCGGGGTGTGGACCACGTGGATTTCCTGGACCGTGCGGACGCGCTTCAGCAGCTCGGAAAAACCGTCTTGTTGTCCCGTTGCGCCGAGTTCCACCGCATCGCGACCTTCCTCCACCGTTACACGAACCGGCCCGTCGGGATCATTCTGAGCATCGGGTTGCTGAACGAGTTGTTCAAACCGAAGTGGTCGGAGAATCTCGCCGGCGGTCTGCTGGAGTCCTTCGGCCGCCTTTTCAAGGAAGGGGTTACCCTGCACGTGTTTCCGTGGAAAAACCGGAAGACCGGAGAACTGGTTACGGCGGAAACGTTCCGCGCTCCGGACGGGAGCGCCCATCTCTACCGCTATTTCCTGGCAAACGGGCGGATCCAGTCGATTCCCTGTGAGGACGAACTCATGCTTTCCTACACCGGACGCGACGTTTGCAGGATGATCAACTCGCGGGATGAAACCTGGCAGCGGCTGGTGCCCGAGGTAGCCTGGACGATGGCGGAGAGCCATGCCAAGCTGAGGCTGGGGGATCACTCCTCGTAATCTTCCCTGTCGCGGCGGTGCGAAGGGATCTTGAGAAGGTCGTAATCCGAGCCGCAATACATGCAGCGGAAGGTCTGCGTGGCGATCACCGAGAGCGTCGCACTGACGCCGTGGTTGAAGGGGGGAATCCGGGTTGCCTTTGAATGGGCGAGCGCCCCGGAGTTGATCAGCGGTGTTCCCTTGCAAAGGGGGCATTGGGCGGCACGCCTTTTGAAGAGGGCCACCAACCAGGTGAGCACGCTGAAAAGCAAGCCGCCGAGGATCACCTTCATGGCGAGTTGGCTGGGATCCATGAAAAAAAGCACGAAGGCTGTGATCGTGGTGATACAGCCGAGGTAATGGAGCGCACTGAAGAATGCGGCCACGTTGAAGGGCCTGCTGGAGGGGAGGGACCGGGCTCGCAGCATCTTGGCTTTGTGGGAGGGCAAATCAGTAGTCTTGCCTGTCAGGCCATGGTTCGACACGTCAGTTGATCTTTACAGGGGAAACTTGGTTTGCAAGACCTGAATACTCATTTTACGGAAGGAGTCATGAAAACCTTTCATTTTGAATGCGAACTTTGATGCTCTTGACCATGCCAAGGTGGGATCTTACCACTAGCCAATGACACCGCTTTACGAAGGGAAGGCCAAGCGCCTGTGGGCCACCGACAATCCGGAAACCCTGCGCATGGAGTTCAAAAATGATGCCACGGCCTTCAACGGCGAGAAAAAAGCGAGCTTTGAGAACAAGGGTCGCCTCAATAACGAGATCAGCACCCTGATTTATGGTTTTCTGGAAGACGCGGGGGTTCCCACGCATTTCGTCCGGAAGATCGACGACACCAATGTGGAGGTGAAGAAGGTGACGATCCTGATGGTGGAGGTCATCGTGCGGAATCTCTCGGCCGGGAGCTATTGCAAGCGCACCGGCGCGGAAGAAGGCATCGATTTCTCGCAGCCGATCATCGAGTTTTCCTACAAGAGCGACGCCCTCGGCGATCCTCTCATCAACGACGATTATATCCGGGAAATGGGCCTGGCGACTCCGGAGGATTTGACCCACTTGCGCAAATCCGCGCTCCAGGTGAACGCGATCCTGAGGGACTTCTTCGCGAAATGCGGCCTGAAGCTGGTGGATTTCAAACTGGAGTTCGGCCGTCTGGTTTCCGATCCATCCCAAATCGTTCTCGCCGACGAGATCAGTCCGGACGGTTGCCGCCTTTGGGACCTGAAAACAGGGGAAAAGATGGACAAGGATCGCTTCCGGCGTGACCTGGGCAACGTGATGGAGGCCTACGAAGAGGTGCTCCAGCGGCTCAAGGCCACGAATTGATAGAGCTGTGGCTGTCTGAAAAATCAGAAGTCCGGACCATGGAATTGCCCCAGGAGGGGGAATATCGCGGGACGGTAGTTCCGGGCGAAGTTCGTCCGGATCTCCGCCGATCCCTGGCGG
>CAXTTX010000310.1:5399-6915 GCA_964247045.1 uncultured Verrucomicrobiales bacterium
GGTGAGTTTCCCCAAGCCAGAGCCGGAGCAAAAAGAGAGCCCAATGTGGTATTCTTGCGGCATGAATGCGGGCATCGCATTCGGCATGTTCCACTGGATATTCATTGCTCTTCCATGCGGGCGAAGGAATGTGAAAATCCCGTGAAGGCACCAATAATCGTTGTGCCCGGGAAACGTGCCTGATAGAGGAGATTATGTTAGATTGCCCGCCCGCGCGTTGCTGGCGGTGTTACTCCCTCTCCCGCCATGAAAATCAATACCTTGTTGAAATTCACCATCCTCTCCGCGCTCGCCTCCCTCGGCTTCTCCGCTGCAGCACGGGTCCCGGGGGGAACTCGATCACCGCTACCACAACTTGGGTCAACGATCCCCCCACCGGCCTTCTGCTGGAGAAAAAATACCAGGGCGAGGCGAGCGGCGTGAAATATCAATATCGCGCCGATGGCAGGCTTCTCAAGCGCACCTGGAAGCGCGGCGTCTATGCCGACTACGGCTACACCTCCTTTGGCGATCTCCAGACCGTCAATTATTCGGATTCCACTCCGGATATTGCGTATTCCCTCTTCGATCCGCTGGGGCGTCCAACCAAGGTCGAAGAAGGCGGATCCGGCAAATGGGTTACCTTCGCATACGAACCTCTGACCGGGGAAGTCTCCACGTCCTTTCCGTCCGACCATCCATTGCTTCCAAATGTTTCTGTGGAGATGAAGCATCCACCGGACCCGGAAGAACCCGCCAACTTTGTGTCGGGCCAAGGCCTCCCCGCTGGATACACACTTTCCGATACAAGCGGCGAGCTTCAGGACGTGGGATATAGCTATGACGGAAATGGACGGCTGCAGGGCATCGGCAATCCTGGTGGACTGGCGGTGACTTACGGCTACTACCCCGGCACGAACTTGGTCAAAACCACCACCCATACCGTCGGCGGCACTACCCCCAGGGTCGAAACCCGCCACGTGGACCTCGCGGGCCATGTCACCGGCGTGGTGACAAAGAAGGGTTCAACCACCGTCGCATCGGCCGGCTATTTGTATGACCAGCGCGGCCAGCGCGTCCGCCTCACGCGCGAGGACGGCACTGCCTGGCATTACGGCTACAATGACCGCGGCGAGGTCATCTCAGGCGTGAAACGCCTGCCCGATGGCGCGCTTGCCGCCGGACAGCAGTTCGGCTATCAATATGATGACATCGGAAACCGCCTCTGGGCCAAGTCCGGTGGCGATGCCTCGGGTACCGGCAAGCGCACTGTCAACTACACCCCAAATGCCTTGAACCAATATACGGAAATTGAGATACCTGATACCTTCGACGTCCTGGTGAGATCCGGTGCCTCCGTGGGCGTGACCGCCAACTCCACCGCAGTCCCTGTCACTCGCCAGGGAAATCTCCATCGCGCGGAAGCATCGGGGGCAAATTCCAGCGCCGCCGCATGGGTGGACTTGTCAATCACCTCGCCCGCGGGCACCGGCACGCCCTCCACCGGTCATCATTGGGTTCCCAAGGCGGAAACCGT
>CAXTTX010000311.1:0-1222 GCA_964247045.1 uncultured Verrucomicrobiales bacterium
AATCATCCCCTGCCACGAGGACGGCTCGCTCGACCAGGACGCCTTCCGCTCCCTCCTCGACGACCGGGTGAAAATCCTCGCCCTCACCTGGATTTCCAATTCCTTCGGCACCGTCAATCCCATCGCGGAAATGACCGCCGCCGCGAAGTCCGCCGGGGCCTTGGTCCTCATCGACGCCGCCCAGGCCACCGCCCACATGCGGATTGACGTCCAGGCGCTCGGAATCGATTTCCTCGCCCTCTCCGGCCACAAGGTCTACGCCCCCACCGGCATTGGCGTCCTCTGGGGCCGCACCGAGATCCTCGACGCCCTGCCACCTTGGCGCGGGGGAGGGGAGATGATCAAGGAAGTCACCTTTGAAAAAACCACCTACAACGAGCTCCCCTTCAAGTTCGAGGCCGGCACCCCCAACATCGAGGGCGCCATCGCCCTGGCCGCCGCGCTCGATTTCGTCAACGGCCTCGGCCTTGCCGCCATCCGCGAACACGAGCAAGCCACCATCGCCTCCGCCGCCGAAGCCCTTTCCACCATCCCCGGAATCACCTTCTACGGCCCCGCCGACCGCGCCGGAGCCCTGTCCTTCAACATCGCCGGAATTCATCACTACGACCTCGGCACCCTCATGGACCAGATGGGCGTCGCCGTCCGCACCGGCCACCATTGCTGCCAGCCCCTCATGGCCCGCTTCGGCATCACCGGCACCGTCCGCGCCTCCTTCGCCGTCTACAATTCCGAACAAGACGTCGAGGCCCTCGCCGATGCCGTCGCCCGCGCCGCCGCCATGCTCCGTTAGAGCGCCTGCCACAACAACTTCCCGATATGTCTCGAACTTCTGCCATGATTAGCTGTCCGGAACAATCCGCAGGATTTTAGCCGGAGGCAATTCAAGCTTCAGCTTGTTTCTTCTCGTGGCAGCAAGCGGATATAAGAGAAATTTGCCAAAGCCAAGATCCCATGAACATCGTCCTCGGCATCTCCGGTTCCATCGCCGCCTACAAGGCCGCCGATCTCGCGTCCCAACTCGTCAAGCTAGGCCACGCCGTCCACGTCGTCATGACCCGGTCCGCCACCGAGTTCATCACCCCGCTCACCCTCCAGACCCTCACCCGCAACCCGGTCCTCGTCTCCCTCGAAGACGAAAAACAATCCTGGAAGCCCGGCCACATCGAACTTGCCGACAACGCCGATCTCCTCCTCGTCGCCCCCGCCAGCGCCAACGTCA
>CAXTTX010000311.1:1237-3059 GCA_964247045.1 uncultured Verrucomicrobiales bacterium
CGCCCGACCCCCTGGCATCCATCTATCTCGCCCTCCCGCGCACCACACCCGTCCTCATCGCCCCCGCCATGAACGGCAAGATGTGGCTCCACCCCGCCACCCAGCGCAACGTCACCCGACTCCGCGACGACGGCTGCCGCTTCATCGGCCCCGCCCAAGGCGACCTCGCCTGCGGCTACGAAGGCATCGGCCGCCTGTCACCCATCGACGAGATTCTCGAATCGGTGAAGACGCTTTTCACCGACGACGCCTGACCGCCCGTCCACGGCCGCTCTTCAGGCAGGGACCGATCTCCGAGCGGTCCGGTTGGGGCAGTCAACCCGACCTCAAACGTCCAAGGTTCCGCCCACCGCCGCTCTTCAGTCGGCGACCGGTTCACATCAGTTCCTCCGCCCACCCCTCATCCCAAGTCCCCCCGGGACGACCGCCAATAGCCCACCACTTCGGTGGTGGGTTCCGTGCCCCGTCACATTTCCAAGTCCCGTAGGGACCACAGAACCGCGCGGCAGGACGATTTTTCGGAAGTGACCGTCAAATCACTCATCCCCACGCCCTCCGCCCACCCCATCGCGGGAGCCCATTCTCCGTTCGCAGTGTCCGCCTTTCGGGCGGTCTGCCGGACAGCCGCCTGCTATCTCACCTCCTCCCATGCTCCCCGAGCCCAACCCAACTATCGCTATCCAAAAAAACAACATTCAATCGGCCCCTCGTCATATTTCCCCACCACCCGCCACCTCACTCCCGCGTCTCCTCTTCATCCGTCACGGGAGAAGCCGGCTCGACGAACGCCCTGACGAGTTTGGTGGCGGCCCTGCTTGCCTTGCTCATCTCCGCGGTTGCCTGCTCCAATCGTTCCAAGGCCTGTCGCAAGTCTTCTTCGGTCGGGATTTTGCTTTTCCTCTTCGCCCCCCGCTTCAAGGCCAGTTTGACGGCGGACGAGCCCTTGGGACGCAGCGAAAGTCCCAAGGTCGATGCCATCACCCGGACGGAGGCGACGGATCTGCCCAGTTCAGCCGCAAGCAAACGCACGGATCCCCCGGAGGCTGCGCACTGCTTCAGCTTGAGTCGCTCGCCTTCGTTCCACGTTCTGTAATGATTTTTTGGAGTTTCCATAACGGAATTCTCCCAGGGGGGCTCTCCTTGTTAGATCCAACGTGGTCACCTGGCGAGATAAAAATGAAAGACCCCTCGTCGGCTGATCCCATATCTATAGGAACCTACCGGTTTTAGGATAGCGCATTGCCGTGCCTGGGGCGCCTCGCCTGTGGCCGGACGGGTGAACCCCTACGGTAATGTAATGGAATACCCCTTAAAGCAGCGAGTTTAAGCGGTTTCCACAGTTTAAGCGACGGCCCCGGCCGATTAATTCGATTAACCTTGCTGAAGTAGCTGGGAAGTCCCCATATGGAATCTAGAAAGGTAGCAGAGCTTCTCCATTACCCTATTCCAGAACACCCGGTGAACGGCGCATTTGCTCCGGACCGGACAGGGCCATAACGCTTGTGCGGAATGTTCCCACATGAAACAAAAAATTAAACCTGCCGGTGGCGGGTCGCTGCTGGGGTCTATCCTCGACACATTTCCAAGTCAGATCGCATTGCTCAATGCCGGGGGGGGCATCGTCGCGGTGAACGAGAGTTGGCGCCAATTCTCTCAAGAAAACGGTCTGCCGGATCCTGACCATGGCCTGGGGCAGAATTATCTGAAAATCTCAGGCGGCTTCATCGGCCCCGACGGTGAAGAGGGGAAGTTGATGGCCAAGGCGCTTGGAAACATCCTGGAAGGGACCCAGATCGAGTACGACCTGGAGCTGTACGGCGCT
>CAXTTX010000311.1:3069-4742 GCA_964247045.1 uncultured Verrucomicrobiales bacterium
CCCTGCCACTCGCCCAAGGAAAAGCGGTGGTTCCAGGTGATGGTGAGCCGGCTGGACAACCATCCGCAGGCGCGGGCGATGGTGATGCACCTCAACATCACCCAGCGGATCGTTGCGGAAAAAGCGCTGGAGAAAAGCCAGGCGCGGGCGCGGAGAACCTCGCGGCGCTTGTCCGGAGTGTTGGAGCACTTGCCGGATGGATTCTTCACTCTGGGCCGGGATTGGAGTTTCAAATATCTGAACGCGGAGGCGGAACGGGTCCTGAGACGGCGGGGAAGTGACTTGGTGGGCAAGCCCGTCTGGGATGCTTTTCCCGAGTCCGTGGCCGGTATTTTCGAAAGTGAATATCGGCGGGCGCTGGAAGAGCAGACAATGGTGGAGTTCGATGGGTTCTATGCACCCTTGGGAAAATGGTTCGAGGTGCGGGCTTACCCCACGGGAGAAGGTCTGGCAGTGTATTTTCGGGATGTTACGGAGCGGCGGGTGGCGGACGAAGCGGCACGGATCAAGGCGCAGATGTTGGAACAGATCGGCCAAGGAGTGATCGCCACCGATACAGAGGCGAAGGTGACCTATGCGAACCGCTTCGCCGGGGAGTTGTATGGATGGAGGCCAGCGGAAATGACTGGCCACGATATTTTCGAAGTGATGGACCCGCAAGGAAGCGCTGCGGAGAGACTTGAGAGGATGGGACGTCTGGGGCGCGGTGAAAGATGGAGCGGCAAGACACTCTTGAGACGGGCGGGCGGCGGCATCTTCCCCGCGGCGGTCACCGATGCCCCGCTGTTGGACGAAGAGGGAGAACGGATAGGCAACTTTAGCGTTTCCTCGGACCTCACGGCACGCGAGGAGGAATCGGGAAAATTGCGCCAGACGGACGCGCTGATCCGCATCGCCGGGCGGGTCACCCGCACCGGTGGCTGGGCGTTGGAAGTGGCGAGCGAGAAAGTCTTTTGGTCCGACACCATCTTTGACATTTTGGAAATTCCATACGGTGAGGAACCCCTGCTGGGAGACTCGCTTGCCTTCTACCCGGAGCCGGGCCGGTCCAGGGTGGCGATGGCCCTCGCGAATTGTGCGAAGGAGGGAACACCCTTCGACATCGAGGTGGAAGCCACGACCGCGAAAGGCAACCGCATCTGGCTGCGGGTCTGCGGCGAGGCTGAACGGGATGATTCCGGAACCATCATGCGCGTCCAGGGCGCCCTCCAGGATCTGACGGAACGCAACCGGATGCAGACGGAGTTGCAGCAGATGGCCATGCGCTTGAGCACGACACTGGAATACATGTCGGATGCCTTCTACCTGCTCGATCACGAATGGCGCTTTGAATACATGAACACGGAAGCGGAGCGCCTGACGGAGGTGAAGCGCGAGGTGCTCTTGGGGAAGGTGATCTGGGAGGTTTTCCCGGAATGGGGGAATAACGAGACCTTTGGGATCATGCACAAGGTGGCCACTGACGGCGAACCGGCGCACTTCGAAGTCTTTTCGGAAGGCTCCCGCGATTGGTATGCCATCAACGCCTATCCCGCCGCAGCCGGCGTGGCCGTATATTTCCGCGTCGTCACCAAAAGCAAACTTGCGGAAATCGCCTTGGAACGCAGCAACCGCGCGCTGAAGACCCTCAGCCGCTGCAACGAGGCGGTGATCCGCTCGGATTCCGAGAAGGA
>CAXTTX010000311.1:4752-6885 GCA_964247045.1 uncultured Verrucomicrobiales bacterium
GATCTGTTGGAATCGATTTGCCGCATCGCCACAGAAACGGGTGGCTTTCACCTCGCGTGGGTGGGTTATGCGATGGACGACCCTCGCAAGACTATTGCCCCGCAGGCATGGTCTGGCTCTGAGAATGGCTACTTGGCGGAGGTCGATATCCTCTGGGCGGAAAATGATCCCAAGGGACAGGGACCGGTGGGGCGTGCGGTTCGGGAGGGGCACTGGGTGCAAGTGCCGGACTTTACCGCAGAACCCCTTTTCGCGCCGTGGGTAGCGAAGGCAACGGAACGAGGGTTCCTCGGTGCGATTGCCTTGCCCCTGAAGGACGAATCGAAGACTTTTGGCGTGCTGGTGCTTTATTTGCCGGAGGTGCGCACCGCGGGCGAGGATGAAATCCAGCTTTTACAGGAGATCGCGGATGAGCTGGCCCATGCCATCGTGAACCTGAGGTTGAAATCCGAGCGGAAACTGGCCCGGGACCAGATTGAGCATCAGGCAAGGCTGCTGGATAAGGCCCAGGATGCCATCATGGTTTGCGACCTGGATCTCAGGGTCATCTACTGGAACCATGGGGCCGCGCGGATCTATGGATGGTCCGCGAAGGAAGCAATTGGGCGGACCAAGGACGAACTTCTCGGACCGGATCCCGTCGCACTTCATGCGGCGACCCTGGCGACGATCCATAAAGGCGAGTGGATCGGGGAACTCCCCCAGATCCGCAAGGACGGGACAACCGTGGTAGTCGTCGCGCGTTGGACTCTCCTCCGGGACGACGATGGGACACCCGTATCCATTCTTTCCATCTGTACGGACATCACCGAGCGAAAGATTCTGGAAGAGCAATTCCTCCGCGTCCAGCGGATGGAAAGCATCGGCACCCTGGCCGGTGGAATCGCCCATGATTTGAACAACGTGCTCGCCCCCATCATGATGTCCATCGACTTGCTGAGAAACCACATCAGCAGCGAGAGCGGCCTCCAGGTGCTCGACATGATCGGGAAAAGCGCGCGACGGGGCGCGGACATGGTCGGACAGGTGCTCACCTTCGCCCGCGGGGTGGAAGGCATCACCCAGAATGTCGAGGTAGGATCGGTCATTCGGGACGCCCTCAGGATCATCGGGGAGACCTTCCCCAAGCAGCTGCGCGTGGAATGCCACGTCGCGGAGGATCTGTGGCTGATCCAAGGCGATCCCACTCAGATCCACCAGGTCATCCTGAACTTGTGCGTGAACGCACGCGACGCGATGCCCCGCGGCGGACGGATCATCCTGCGGGCATCGAATCTGACGATCGATGGACAATACGCCGGCATGAACATCGAGGCGACGGCAGGGCCGCACCTGCTGATCGAAGTGGAGGATACCGGTACTGGCATTCCGCCCGAGATCATGGACAAGCTTTACGATCCATTTTTTACCACCAAAGAGGTGGGTAAAGGAACCGGTCTCGGTCTTTCCACCTCCATGGCGATCATCAAGAGTCATGGCGGATTCATCCGCGCGTATAGTGAACCTGGCAAGGGAGCCAAATTCCGGATCTACCTGCCAGCCGCTCCGGAAATCGGTGCCGTCACGGTCGAGCCCGTCCAGCTTTCCCTGCCGCCGGGCCATGGGGAAACCGTCCTGGTGGTTGACGATGAGGAGGCCATCCGCCAAATCACCCGCAAGACCTTGGAAACCTTCGGCTACCAGGTGCTGCTCGCCAGTGACGGCAGCGAGGCGGTTTCCATCTACGTGGAAAACCGCGAACGGATCTCCGTGGTTCTCACGGATATGATGATGCCCATCATGGACGGGGCCGCGACGATCCAGGTACTCCGGCGGCTGAACCCCACCTTGCCGATCATCGGCGCGAGCGGGGTGGGAGATGCCGCCGCCATCCCCGGTTCCGCACGTGCCGACCATTTCCTCGGCAAGCCTTATACCGCCGAAACCCTCCTGAAAGCCATCCGCAAGGTGCTGGAGGAAAAACCATGAAGGGCTGACCCGCTCCGGGGCTTCTCCCGGTTCATTCCCATGTCCCACACCGCGGCCGGGAAAGATCAAAATCCCATCTGGCCATGAAGCCGGTGCGGACTCATGCCGGCAGGTGCGGGATGAGCGGGATTTCCCATGGTTCCCATCATGGATCCCTGCGGCTGT
>CAXTTX010000312.1:0-2692 GCA_964247045.1 uncultured Verrucomicrobiales bacterium
GACCCATTGATGACCGCCGGATCAAGCCCGATGTGGTGGCCCCGGGGACCGACATCGCGTCCGCCAAATCGTCAATCGCACCCTTGTCGAAATTTTGGGGAGCCGTGCCCGGCCACCAAGGGCATTACGGCTATATGGGAGGGACGAGCATGTCCGCACCGTTCGTTTCCGGTTGCGCGGCGTTGGTCCGAGAACATCTGGCGACGGCGCAGGGCAATGAGCATCCCAGTGCCGCCTTGATAAAGGCGATGCTGGTCAACGGCACCCGTTGGCTTTCAGGCTGGGACGCGATGGCCCCGGCGGTTGGCCTGCCGAACTTCCACCAGGGTTTCGGGTGCATCAACATGGCAGATACCCTTCCCAATCCGGGCCGTCCCGGTCTGGTCATCCGGATTCTGGATGACTGGCAAACGGAGGCCGGGAAGCTGGCCGTCACGGGTCAGGCCCGCCGCCTCTCATTCAGGATCACGGGCAGTTGCGAGAGTCTGCGGATTTGCCTGGCTTACACCGACCTTCCGGCCCGTGCCCTGCAAAACAATCTCAATCTTTTCCTGCAACTTCCGGATGGACAAAAGCTGATGGGGAATGACGGGATCGCGAACCAGCTCATGCTACCTGATCCCGACAACAATGTCGAGATCATCCGCCTGGCTCATCCCGTGGAAGGCACCTATCGGGTGCAAGTCACCGCCACCAACCTGCTCCGGGGTCCCCAGGATTTCGCCCTCGTCGTTTCCGGTGAAAATGTCAGTCCGTTCCAAATAATCTGAAAGACCCAATCCCATGTTCAAACTCCATGCCATCCAAGCCCAGTTCGGAGATTGTCTCCTTCTTGAATACGGTAGCGCCGCGGAACCCCGGTTCATCCTCGTTGACGGTGGCCCCAAGGACACCTTCACCAATCATCTGGCAGGTGTGCTGGCGGAGAAGGTTGTACCCCATGGCGGCGTTCTTGAGCGTGTGGTCCTCAGCCACGTGGACAATGATCATATCGTTGGCCTTCTCGACCTTTTCGCCGAATTGCAGCGGCAACGTACGGAGGGTGAAGCCGAATTGGTGACGGTAGAGGGGATCTGGCACAATTCATTCGGAAGGACTGTCGATCCGGATGGAGTGCTTGCTCCCCGTCTCATGCAGTTGCTTGAGGTGGAGGGAATGGAAGGAACGATGGCAGCCGCTGGTGCGGCGATCCAAGGTATTCCCGAAGGCAACCGGCTGAGGCAATACGCGTTGCAGCTCGGCATCGAACTGAACGCCGATTTTGTGGATCCCATCGTGGTGGATACCGCGGGCGATCCTGTGACCATTGGGAACCTGACTTTCACGGTGGTCGGCCCCACCCGCGCAAACTTGGAAGAGTTGCAGAAAGAATGGAAGCGCTGGCTGGACCGCAACGAAGACATCATCGCGAATGGAAATGCGGCCGTGATGTCCAATAGCGACCGCAGTGTGCCGAATCTCAGCAGCATCTGCCTGGTGGTGGAAGGTGGAGGCAAGCGCCTGCTTCTGACCGGGGACCAACGATCGGATTTCCTGTATGAGGGATTGGAGGCCCAGGGTTTGCTCGATGATCAGGGGAACGTGCATTTCGACGTGATCAAGGTTCCCCACCATGGGAGTGACCGGAACATCACCCGCCGTTTTTTCGAAAACGTGACCGCGGACCGGTATGTGATTTCCGCGGATGGGGAGAACGACAATCCCGATCTGCCCACCCTGTTGTGGCTGGTTGATGCCGCGCATTCGCAGGGAAGAGAGGTGGAGATCATCGTCACCAATGAAACGGATTCAACGGCGGAGATTGTGGCATTGCGTCCTCCGGCAGCGCATGGTTACACCTTGACCGTGCTTGACCCCGCCAGTTCCAGCATCGAGGTGGATTTGCAGTGAGCCGCCGGCCTCTCCAACATGGCGGATTGATCCGTCATGACCATCGAACCCATCGCGACTGTTAGATCCTGTTTCGGGGGCAAGTTCGGGGTGCCGCGGCAGCCGGGCTTGTGCCCGAGCGCGTGGGGGCGGCTGGTGTTTCATCCGGAATACCGGAGTCCCGAGGCGGTGCGGGGGATCGAGGGATTTTCCCACCTGTGGCTGGTGTTCGGTTTCCATGAAACGGTGGAAGAGGGATGGCGGCCGACGGTACGTCCGCCGCGCCTGGGCGGGAACAAGCGGATCGGGGTTTTCGCGAGCCGCTCGACGTTCCGTCCGAACGGGCTGGGGCTTTCGCTGGTGAAACTGGAGGGGGTGGACATGACGGACGAGTGTGCGCCTGTCCTCCTGCTGGGTGGGCTGGATTTGATTGATGGGACGCCGGTTTATGATGTGAAGCCCTACCTGCCGTATGCGGAGGCGCTGCCGGCTGCCACGGGCGGTTTCGCCCGGGAGGAGATTCCGCGGCTGCGGGTGGAGGTGGCAGAAGCGGCGGCGGGGGATTTTTCGCGGCTGCCAGAGCGGGCGCGGGAGGTTTTGCGGGAGGTCCTGGCGCTTGATCCGCGGCCGGCGGCGCGGGTGGATGATGATCCGGAGCGGATTTACGGGGCGCTGCTCTGTGGGCGGAACGTGCGGTTCACGGCGGGTGAGGGAGTTTGCCGGATCGTGGGAATTGAGGCTGTGGAAGGTTCCGGGTTGAATAGTTAAGGAATCCGAAGTATCGGTGGCCGCATGAAATGGTCCTCCGGAAGCGCCGTGGTCG
>CAXTTX010000312.1:2702-6859 GCA_964247045.1 uncultured Verrucomicrobiales bacterium
TGCCGGAAAAAGCCGGCGGAACGGGTGGCCGCGGATCTGGGCGAAGCGGGCTACAAGCTGACCACGGAGGATTTTTTCCGGGCCAGCCGGACAGATGATGCGGCGGCTTTGAAGAAGTTCAGCGCGGGGAAATTTCCGATGGATACGCGGGATGCGGAGGGGAATACCGCCCTGCACGCGGCTGCCTCCGCAGGGGCGCTCGCCACGGCGGACTACCTGCTCGACCACGGGCTGCCGATCGACGCCACCGGGAAGGACGGCCGGACCCCGCTGATGGACGCGGTGATCGCGGACCGGACGGCCATGGCCAAGTGGTTGCTGCGCCAAGGAGCGAACCCGCAGCTCAAGGACAAGGATGGTTTCAAGGCGCTGATGCTCGCGACGCGGGAGGGCAGCAAGGGTTCCGTCGCGGAACTCGCCGCGTACGATCGCGAGGATCTCGACGCGGCGCTGCTCATGGCGGCGCTGGTCGGCCGGGTGGATGTCATCGACTCGCTGACCAACTATGGCGCGTCCGTTTATGCCCGGATGGAGGATGGCCGGACGCCGCTGATGATCGCCGCGGAGAATGGCCATGCGGAAGCGGTGCAGCTTCTCCTGGAGATCGGCTCCAGCCGCCTGACCACCGAGCTGGATGGTCACACGGCCGCGGAACTCGCGGAAGCGGCGGGGCATGCGGAGATCGCCGCGCTGATCCGTCGCGATCCGGTGCAGGGAGAGCTCGCCTTGGAAAGCCCGGAACAGTTGGCGGCCGCGATGGATGCGGCCGTGGACGGGGCGCTGGCCAAGTCCGGGGGAAATGACGCGTCCCCGGGTGGTGGAAGCGCAGGAGGAGGGGGCAATGTTCTAACAAAGGTCCCGGTGGCCCATTCCCGCGAGGCTTCGCGTCCGCTGGGTGGAGCCGTGCTCAGCGCACCCGTGGCGGAGGAGGGGAGCGGCCCAGCGAAAGCCGCCACAGCCGCCACAGCCGGCAAGGAATCGTTCCCGATGCCACCGCTGGTGATGCGCTACTACCGCGAAAGGGAGGTGCCCGTGAGCGTGCGGACCGTGAAGGGAGACACTGCCACCGTTTTCATCGCCGGCGGCAAGACCACCCGTCAGGCAACCGTTCGCGCCGGCGAGACGATTCCAGGCACCCGCCTCACTGTGGTACGGGTGCAACGCCGCATGGAGGACAGCAAGGTGAACCTCGGCAAGCCGACGGAGATCTCCGTCGTGGAAATCCGCGACCGTAGCACCGGGGTTTCCCGGGAATGGATTTCCGGCATTCCCGCCGTGGGCCACGACCCCGCCGCCCTCGTCGAGGACGCGGCCACCGGCAAGCGCTACATTGCCTCACCCGGCCAGACATTCACCGGCGCGGATGGCACGATTTACCAGGTTTCCGACGTCCGGCCCAACCAGGTGGTCATCCGGAACACGGCCACCGGCGCGGCAAGGACGATCCCCTTGCGCGGGCCCCGTGGTTAAGATAGCGTCCGCCGCATGGTGCAGTGCGACATGATCATCGAACACGGGGAACCCGTGAGGCAATTCTCCGTCCTGTTACCGAACCGGGCCGGTGCCTTGGCGGCGATGGTGAAGCTGCTCCGCTCCAGTGCCATCGAGGTCATCGGCCTCAGCGTCCAGGATTCCCGGGACGCGACGGTTGCCCGCATCGTGGTTTCCGATCCGGATACCACCGAGCACCTGTTCATGGAAAAGGGTATTCCTTACACCTCCTGCGAGCTGGTGGTCATCGCAATGCGGGAAGCGGGCCCCAGCTTGCTCCAGTGTCTGGACTCGCTGATGATCGCGGAGACGAATATCGACTTCGCCTATGCCCTGCTGCCGAACCCCGAGGGCAAGTCCATGCTCGCCATGCATGTCGAGGACTATGAGTTCGCCGTGGCTGTGCTCCATCAGAGCGGCTTCAAGCTGATGTACCAGGCTGACCTCAGCCGGTGAAACGAGTGCCGGTTTGAATAATTTTTTTAAACCGTTGTTTCTCACAGTCTAGCAAGGCATGGCGGGTTTTTATCAGTTGTTAGCCAGCGGTTTCTAGGGCCGGAGCGGATGTAGTTAAGCAAACTGTATTATCAGATGTTGTGTAACGTATTAAAAAACAGGCGGTTAGGGGTAGGGGATCGCCTTATTTTTTGAACGAATGTTCCAGCTGGGGGTCAGATTATTAAGAACCCCATGAGATTCTTAACCACTGATTATTCATCCTCGGGACCAGGGGGTTACTATCGGATCGATGCCGATCGAAAGATGCGGATCGAGGAATACCGGGGGAAGACGGGGCTGGCGGATTTGAGGTCCAACATTCACTCGATGGCTTCGGATCCGTGCTGGTCGCCCGCCTTCAACGGACTCATCGACTTGAGCGGAGCCGAGCTGGAGCTTTCGTCCAATGACGTGCTGCGGCTGGCGCTGATGATGCGCCAGGAAGACAACCGTTCGACCGGTTGGCTGGCCTTTGTCGCCACGGATTCCGCCACCTATGGCATCGTCCGGATGCTGGGGTACTGGTCGCGGGCCACCGACCGTCTCCGGATTTTCCAAAGCCGCGCCGAGGCGGAGGCTTGGCTGGAGCGCCATGGCGACCACATGCCTCCCGGCTTCGCCGTGGAAAAGAGCGTGCCGGAGCCCGTCGAGCAGCCTGCGGTCCAACCCGCGGCCTTGCGGAACGTCATCTGAAGGCCCCGCGAATCCGACAATTCCGCGAAACCCATCGGTTCGCAGGTGCTGTTTCGATCATCAGCACAGGCGGAACGTCGCGGACTTGTCGGATCCGCGGTGTCTTGGATCAGGCGGGGTGAACATGGGACCACGCGGGCATTGCACCCGGCCGACTGGCGGTCTATCCAACGTTCTTGTCCGATTCGCCCGCCCATCCTCCTGAAACCCCGCCCGCCTCGTGGCTGGTCCGCCTGCCGGAAGTCTTCGCCGCCTTTTCGGATGACATCATCCGCGGCCTCGGGGGTGAGTTGCTGCGCAAGCTGGGGCAGGAGTATTTTCTGATCCGCGTGGCGGACCCTGCGGTTTTCCGGGAATCGCAGGCGTCGATTTTCATCCGCTGGAATTTGCCGGTCGACCATGCGTGGCCCTGCAATCCGGAGAAGATGGAAGGTTTCATAGAGAAGGCCGCGCAAACCCTTCATAAGAAGTTCGCGGGCCGGAATCCGCAGGCGCTGTTCGTCGGTCTAACCGATCCCGGCGCGCCGAACCGGTATTACAAGACGCTCGGCTCGAATTTGCGCGGGCGGACGCTGCAACTTTTTCCCGCGAAGATCGCCGCAGTGAAGGATGTGGAGGAGCAGGACCCCGCGCTTCCCACCTTGTTCTGCATGATCGGCAAGGAGGGTCTTTTCTGCGGCATGCACACGCCCCGCGCCGCGAACGGATTTTATCCGGGCGGCACCAAGTATATCAGCCAGAAATCGGAGGATACCATCAGCCGGGCAGGTGCGAAGATCGCGGAGGGGCTGCACTATCTGCCGCTCCACGGCAAGCCGCCGGGGAAGGGGAGCCGTTGGCTGGAACTGGGCGCGAGCCCGGGGGGCATGACCTCGGAGTTGCTCAACCGTGGCTACAAGGTGACGGCGATTGACCGCGCGGACCTCGACAAGCGGCTGGATGGCCGCGAGGGACTGAATTTCGCCCGCTTGGATGTTGCCGCCTTTGTTCCGAACAGCAAGATGGTCTACGAGGCCATCCTCTGCGACATGAACAACGAAGCGCTGGAGTCCATCCGCCAGGTGGCGCGGCTTTCCGCGAATCTCAAGGCCGGCGGGTTGGTGATCTTCACGCTGAAAACGCCGGGGACGGTCACCTTTGACGAGATGCTGGCGCTCCATGCCGGGGCCCTACAAATCGCGGCGGATGCGGGGTTGGGGCATGTCGTGACCACGCATCTCACTTATAACCGGCAGGAGTTCACGATGATCTTTAATAAGCGGTAGTTTATCTAACCGTGCCTGTGTGTGATGGAGGTGTTGGGATTGGGGCCATCACGTTGCGCCGGTACAAGCGATCCTCCCGAGAGCGAGCGGGCCGCCTCGTTATCCTCCTGCCTGCCCTTTTCAAAGGGTAGGCTGTCCTTGGAATGGCCTTTCCGGGGCTCGCAGCAGGGCTGCGAAGCCAAAGCGGCAGCAGGCTCTCCCTGTTACCCA
>CAXTTX010000313.1:0-6830 GCA_964247045.1 uncultured Verrucomicrobiales bacterium
CACATACGAGAGTTGCACCCGGTCGAAAGGATCCAGCATGTCCAGCACCTCTTCTGCTAGAATTCCCGCGAGATCCATGCTCTCCACCACACCCTTCTCCGGCCGCCGCCAGCTTTCCTTCAGCCGCGCGATCTCTTCCCGCACTTCCTCAATGCGGATGCGGCCACGCGGCGCGAGCGTTGCCATCCGTGTGACTGCCGCGTTCAGATCCCGGAAATTACCACTCCACGGCGTGTCCGGTGCTTCGGCGAATTTCAGGAACGCCACCCGCGCCTCCTTGTTGAAGCTCGCCGCACGGCCGGTGCTATGGCGGTGCTTTTCGAGTTCGTATTCCAGGTTCGGCGCGATGTCTTCCCGCCGCTGCGCCAGTGCGGGCAGCGCGAAGGTCCACAAATGAATCCGCGCTAACAGATCCTCGCGGAACCCGCCGCCGGCCACCGCCTCCCGCAGGTCACGGTTCGTCCCCGCGATAAGTTGGAAATCACTCTTCACCGGCTTGTCCGCACCCACCGGCAGGAAAGTCTTGTCCTCCAGCGCCCGCAGCAGCATTGCCTGCTCGTCGCTGCCGAGTTCCCCGATCTCATCCAGGAACAACAGCCCGCCATCCGCCTCGCGCAACAGGCCCGGCCGATCCTTTTGCGCCCCCGTGAAGGAACCCCGTGTGTGCCCGAACAAGGCGGACGCCGCGGTGTCTCCCGTCAGCGTCGCGCAGTTCACCTCCACGAAGTTCCCGCGCAACCCGCCGCGTTGTTTCCGCAGTTCGTAGATCCGTCGCGCCAGGTGGGATTTGCCCGCCCCCGTCGGACCTGTTAGCAACACCGGTGCCTTGGATGCCAGCGCCACCTGCTCGATCCGGTCGATCAGCCGGTTGAACTCCTTGTTACGCGTCGCGATCCCGCTCTTCAGGAAATCCGTCACCTCCACCTGCTCCTTCTGGAAGCGCGTGCTCAGCTGGTCGTACTTGGAGAGATCCAGGTCGATCAACGCATACCCTGGTTTCGGCCGGTCACGTGATGGCCGGGAGGGTGGGGGAGAGGTCTGGATCAGCTTCCCCGGCAAGGTCCCCGTTTCGTTCAGCAGGAACAGCGAGATCTGCGCGATGTGCGTCCCCGTCGTGATGTGGATGTAATACTCCTCGCGCTCCCGGTCGAAGGGGTAGCTCCGCGCCCAGTCATGCAGCGCCGCATAGACCGTCTCCAGGTCCCACGGGTCGCCACCGTAGTGGATCTCGTGCAGTCGCGCCTCCGTTTCCGGCGAAACCATCCCCACATCGTCCAGCACCCGCTTGGAGAGCTGCGGCGTCGTCGCCTCCGCCAGCAATTCCAGCCGGTCCCACAGCAAATCCTCATGCTGGAACAGCGAGACCGTCGGCCGCCAGTAGTCCCAACGGGAAACCTCGTCCCCGCTGTCCAGCTTTGTTCCCAGCAGGCCAATCACCACGCGCTTCACGGATAAAAAGATAGCTGAAAAGATAAGATATTTACAATTCATAAATCGCCCCATCTCCAGAAAATGAGCAAGCCGAAAATATTAGAACTCATAACCAACCACTTATAATAAAATATCCAAGGGTCTAAAACCTTGGCCCGCGCCGTGCCATTACATCACCCGTTCACTGTTTAATAACAACCAACCGGAAAACCGCCATGGCCAACAAGAACCTCTTCCAATCCCTCCGCGGCGCTTTGATCCCGCGGACCGACGCCACCAACGACGCCGGTGCCCCCGCCTATGCGCTTGGCCCGAAGGCCACGCTGGCCCGCCTCGCCGCGACCGGCTGCCTGGGACATACCTTCTACGCCTCGGCTGAAACGCAGCTCGATCGCGTGCTGGAACTCGCGAACCAGGTGGATCCGGACTTCGTCGCCCAAACGGCCCTCTACGCCCGCCAGCGTGGATTCATGAAGGACATGCCCGCCCTGCTTTGCGCCGTTCTCGCCACCCGCGACATGGACCGCCTCACGGAGGTCTTCCCGCAGGTCATCGACAACGGCAAGATGCTCCGCAACTTCGTCCAGATCCTCCGTTCCGGTGTCACCGGCCGGAAGTCGCTCGGCTCCGCGCCGAAGCGTCTCGTCCGCCAGTGGCTGGAGCGCGCCACGGAGCGCCAGCTCGTGCAGGCCACCATCGGCAACGACCCCTCCCTCGCGGACGTCGTGAAGATGGTCCACCCGCGTCCGCCGGATGCCGCCCGCCAGGCTTTCTACGCCTGGCTCATCGGCAAGCCATACGATGTGGATGCCCTGCCGGAATCGCTCCGCGCCTATGAAGCGTGGAAGGTTTCCAAGGAGGGTGCCGTTCCCGACGTCCCGTTCCAGATGCTCACCGCCCTGGAGCTGGGAACCGCGGAATGGTCCGCTATCGCGGACAAGGCTTCCTGGCAGACCACGCGTAAGAAGCTCGCCGCGCGCCTCGCCGACCCGGAAAACGTCCGCCGTGCCAAGGTGTTTCCCTATCAGCTCCTCGTCGCGTTTTTGAACGCGGTCACAATGGGTGTGCCGGAGGAACTCCGCGACGCGCTTCAAGACGCGATGGAAACCGCCATCGCCAATGTCCCGGAGATCGCTGGCCAGGTGGTTATCTGCCCGGACGTGTCCGGTTCGATGAGCCAGCCTGTCACGGGTTTTCGCAAGGGCTCCAGCTCGAAGGTCCGCTGCATCGATGTGGCCGCGCTCGTCGCCGCCGCGTTCCTCCGGAAGAACGGCCGCGCCCGCGTCCTGCCTTTCGAGGTGAATGTCGTCGATGTCCGGCTCAATGCCCGCGACTCGGTGATGACGAACGCCACCCATCTCGCGAAGATCGGTGGCGGTGGAACCAACTGCTCCGCTCCGCTGGCCAGGCTCAACGCGGAGAAGGCGGTCCCGGACCTCGTCATCTTCATCTCGGACAACGAATCCTGGGCCGACCCCAAGGCCAACCGTGGAACCGCCATGATGGTCGAGTGGGAGCGGCTCAAGAACCGCAACCCGAAGGCGCGCCTGGTCTGCATCGACCTCGTGCCGAACACCACCACGCAAGCTCCCGATCGCAAGGACATCCTCAACATCGGCGGCTTCAGCGACACCGTATTCGACATCATCGCCTCCTTCGCGGCGGGCGCCGATGGAACCGACCACTGGGTCCGCGAGATCGAACTCCAACCCCTTCATCAACGGATGAAGACCGCATGACAAAGTAACCCGGGCACACGGCCCGGCTCGCAAATCCGCCGGCATGGCGGATGCCGGTGGGACTACATCGTCTGTAAAACGAACACCAAACCAGTCTCATCCAACCTCGCCGCCATGCCGGTCTCTCCCGCCCGCCTCCCCATGCCCCGGGATGCGACCATCATATCCGAAAATAGCCCACCACTTCAGTGGTGGGGGGACCCGGAATCAAGAAGATCCAAGTCCCACAGGGACGACAGAAACTAACCACCACCCTTTACCTCTCATCACTCTTTGCCGAATGCATCAGGAACTACATCACACCGGAGGCCGCGGGTTCGACTCCCGCCTTCGCATCACACAATGGATGTGGAGTGGAGCAACGGTAGCTCACCGGTCCCCAATGTTCCTGAAACCCCTTGTCGGCAATTCACTCCGGGCTCCGGCGAATGCCGGTGAAACTACAGCGTCTCAATAACGACCAGGTTGCGGGTTCGAATCCCGTCTGGTCCGGAACAACCGGACCGGTAGTTCAAATTGGATAGAACAGGAAAACGTTTCACCACCTTTGTCGTCGGATCCCACTCCTCATTCCCAATGCCCCGCGAATGCCGTGAAGATTACATGGGTCGCCGGTTCGAATCCGGATCCCACGCCAGCGGGGTAGCTCAGTGGTAGAGCAGTTATAATGATCTTCGCAATCCTTTGTCGCGGTCACACTTTTTAAAAGCAACTCAACTCACGGCTGAATGCAGGCCGGACTACATTGGTAAAAAACAGGCTCGAATCCCGTACGGAATTGAAAAACTCCGGATTTATGTCCGCCAACACTCGTCAGCCATCTCTCATATACTCGCGAATGCCCGGAAAGATTACACACATGCCAGTTCGATTCCGGCACCGGTTCAGACCGGTTAGCTTAGTGGCAAAGCGGTGGACCACCGGTCCTCATCTTTCCAACCCTTGTCGCGCCTCTTTTTTCCACTTCCAGCCAAACACTTTTCCGCGAATGCCGTAAAGACTACATCAATGGGATTCCAAGGTCGCCGGTTCAAATCCGGTCCCGCCTCCCGGGCGGGTAGCTCAGCCAGGCAGAGCGTGGGAAGATGTCTTTCCAATCCCTTGTCGCGGATTTTTCTTTTTAACTCACTTCTCTCAACCCCGGCGAATGCCCGGTGGAACTACATCTTTACGGAAGACCAGGACGGGGGTTCGATTCCCTCCCGGACCACCCTCGACGGTCCGGTAGCTCAGTGGTTAGAGCGGGAAAAGCAGTTTCACCAATTCCTTGTCGCCGCCTTGGCGGGCTGCCAGCCGGCAGTCCGCCGCTCCCTCCCAACCATTATCTCCTTTTCAATCATGATCCACGCACCAACTTCCACCAAAGCCATGCACACCATCCACAAGACCGACGAGGCCTTCGGCTTCATTCCCCTTCCGGGCGATGCCGGCAAGCCGATCACCGTCGTGGGAACGGATGCCATCCGCGATAACTTCGACACAACCTGCCTCCAGCAGGCGGTAAACTCCCGAATGGCTCCCGGAGTCACGGACCTGATCCTCAACCCGGACGGTCACGCCGGCTACGGCGCGCCTGTCGGTTGTGTCATGGTCTCGCCGACACATATCTATCCCGGCCCGGTCGGCGTGGATATCAAATGCTCCATGTCCCTTCTCCAGTTGGATATCCCGGAAGACGCCATTCTCGACAAACAGACACGCCGCGCCCTCATCAATGCCATCGTCGAGCGCACGCCGACCGGCGCGGGCCGTGGACAACGCAGCGTGAAGAAAGGGCGTTTCGTGGACCGCAATCTTGGCGAACTCGCCGTGACGGAAGGGGCCACCGCCCGCGTTTGCGAGGCGCTTGGTATCCCGCCCGAGTGGGCGGACCGGTGCGAGGACTCCACGCACCGCGGCCACGATGGAACGTACGATGCCCTTCGTACCCGCCTCCAGTACATCCTGGAATCCGGCCGGGTGAAGAACTTCGCTGACAAGGCGGGACAACTCGGTTCCTACGGCGGTGGTAATCACTTCGGCGAGTGCGAGATCACCCGCGTGGCGGACCGTCCATCGGCCCGCAAGTCCGCGGATGTCTTCGGCCTGCGGGACGGCCACGTTTCCTTCCTCAGCCATTGCGGATCGCGCGGCCTCGGCAACCTCTTGGCCCAGGGCCAGTTTCGTGACCTTGAGAAGAAATTCCGCGACTGGAGCACGCCATTCCCGGCCGGTGACAAGCAGCTCGTTTACGCGCCGCTCGGAACCCCGGAGGCGAACGCCTACATTGACGATATGTCCATCGGCGCGAACTTTGCCACGGTAAACCACATGCTGATCAATGCTCTCGTGCTGGAAGCCTTCCAGGAAATCCTTCCCGGCGCCACCGGCAAGCTCGTCTACTTCATCTCGCACAACATCGCGCGGGAAGAAATCATCAACGGCAACAAGGCCTGGGTCCACCGCAAGGGCGCCACGCGAGCCATCCCCGGAGGCCACTTCGCGCTCGCGGGAACTCCCTTCGCGGAAAGCGGCCACCCGATCCTCCTGCCGGGAAACCCGCGTGATGGTTCGGTCGTCATGGTGGCGGAAGGCGGTGCCGAGCGCACCGCCTGGTCCGTCAACCACGGTGCCGGCCGCTGCATGGGCCGCAAGGCAGCCGCGCGCACTCTCGACCAGAAGTCCGTCGATGCCGATTTCGATGCTTCCGACATTCTCACGAACTGCCGCAAGTATCCGATCGACGAAGCCCCCGACGCCTACAAGAACTTCCCCGAGGTTCTCCGCAGCGTCGAAGCCGCCGGCCTCGCCCGCACCGTCGCCAAGCTCCAGGCCCGCTTCGTCATCAAGGACGAAACAGCCCCGGATGATTGATAAGCTCTAGCAAAAAAAATTGGGACCACGGATCGCACGGATTAGCAGATTGAGGAGGGTTGGCTAGGCTTCTCCAAGCCTTCTCCCTTTCCGTGTGTTCCGTGGTTCCCTTCTTCTTTTTGGTCCATCCATCTCTTCCCTCCGCGTTCATCCTGTTCATCTGTGGTTGAAAATCTTCTGTTCTCCTAATGAAACCAATCCAACTCGACGGCTCCTCCGGCGGTGGCCAGATGCTCCGCACGGCGCTCTCGCTTGCCATGGTCACCGGCCAGCCGTTCCGCATGACGCACATCCGTGGCAAGCGCCCGAAGCCCGGCCTCATGCGCCAGCACCTCACCTGTGTGAAGGCCGCTTGCGAAGTCTCCGATGGCACCGCCGACGGCGCCGAAATCGGCTCCACCGAACTCGTCTTCCAGGCGGGCAAGCCCCATGGCGGTAACTACCACTTTGCCATCGGCACCGCCGGTAGCACCGGCCTGCTTCTCCAATGCCTCCTGCCCGGCCTCCTTCACGCCGATGGTCCCTCCACCTTGCGGCTGGAAGGCGGCACCCACAACCCGCTTGCACCGCCCTTCGAGTTTCTCGACCGGGTCTTTCTTCCCGCCCTGCGCCGCATGGGCGCGGACGTAACGATCACCTTGGCCCAATCCGGCTTCGCCCCCGTGGGAGGCGGTGTCATTGAATGTGTCATCCAGCCCTGCGCCAAGCTCCAGCCGCTCCATCTGCACGAACGGGGCGAGATCAAATCCTCCATACTCCGGGTTGCCACCCGAAATCTTCCATTCTCCATCGCCGGCCGCATGCTCG
>CAXTTX010000314.1:0-6830 GCA_964247045.1 uncultured Verrucomicrobiales bacterium
ATTTCCGCCAAGCCTCTAAATCCAGGACTTGTGTATAAAGATCAGCACTGAAGTGGTGGGCTATTTTCGGAAGATGACACGAGCCAGAGGTGACGTGGCGGTCGCTTGGCTTGGAACGATTCAGGAGGCGGGGAGCTCGACGCGGAAGGTGGTGCCTTGGCCAGGGGCGCTTTCGACGTTCACGGTGCCGTGGTGGTTGTCGACGATGGCACGAACGATGGCGAGGCCGAGGCCGGAGTGGCCGCCGGAGGCGCCGCGGGCGGGATCGATCCGATAGAAACGGTCGAACAGGCGAGAGAGGTGCTCCGGCGCGATGCCGGGGCCACGGTCGGCAACTTCCAATACCGCCTTGCCGGCCGATTGATAGACGCGGATGACGACCTCCCCTTCCCTGCCCTGGTGCTGGATGGCATTTGAGAGGAGGTTTCCGGCAATGACCGGGAGGGCATTCGGATCCGCGTGGCAGGGAGCGGACTGCAATTCCGCGCGGAGGGTGATGCCACGTTCCGCCGCGAGCGGCTGATGGAGGCGGATGGAGGCGGAGACGATGTTCGAGAGATCGACGGTCTCGCGGCGGAGTTCCGGAGTGCCATCCTGACGGGCGAGCATGAGGAGGGATTCCACCAGGGTCCGCATGCGGGTGGCAGCAAGGCTGCAGGTGGAGATGATTTCCTGGTATTCCTCCGCGGAACGCTCGCGCTTCAGGCCGCGCGAGGTTTCGGATAGAATGACGGTAAGGGGCGTTCGCAGCTCGTGCGAGGCATCCGCGGTGAATTCGCGCTGGCGTTCGACGGCGGTTGAGAGCCGGTCGAAGGTTTCATTGAGGACTTGGCTGAGGCGGCCGAGCTCGTTGTCCGTGCCGGCGATGTCGATGCGCTCTGAAAGTTCGCCGCCGGCGATGCGCGAGGCGGTCTGGCTGATGGCCTCGATAGGCTTGATGGCGCGGCCGGCGAGCCACCAGCCGCCGAGAAGCCCTAGCGACCAGATCAGCGCGCCGCTGCCGGCAATTTGCAAGCCGAGCTGCCGAAGGGCGGCGCGGTCCGCGGAAACCTCCCGGCCAACGACGCCACGGAAGCCACGAGGCCCACCGTGGACAAGCTCATGATAGGTGCCGCGGAGACGCGCGACCTTGTCCTGGTCGCGCGGGGGCGATGGCGGGCATTGCAGGGATTCCGGCGCGTTCGCGGAGCGGAAAAGGACCTGTCCCTTGCCATCCCAGAGGACCAGATAGACGCTTTCCAGCGCGTTCGGATCAAAGAGATTCCGCATCTCCAGAGGGAACTCGGTGGAATCATCGAGGCTGAGGAAGCGTTCGCGGATTTCCTCGGTAGTCATGGGGCGGTCGCCCTGGAATTTCCTCGAGGGCAGGTCCCAGAAAGCACGCATGAAGGCACGCTCAAAGGCTTCCAGCTCGCGGTCGATACGTTCCTTGCGGTCATCCACAGCGAGCCTGAAGGCCAGTATACAGAGCAGCGCGATCACCACCATGAGGATGAGCGCGTGCCAGAGCTGGAGACGCCAACGAACGGAATGGAAGAGATGGTTCATCCCGTTCAGTCGATGGTGTAGCCGTGGCCGCGGCGGGTGGTGATGAAGTCAGGACCGAGTTTCTTGCGGATGTTGGAAACATGGACGTCGAGCAGGTTCGAAAGCGTGTCGTCGTCCTCGTCGAAGAGGTGTTCGTAGAGTTCGCTCCGGCTGACCACCGTGCCACGATGGTGCGCGAGGTATTCCACCAGCGAGTATTCGCGGGCGGTCAGTGGAATCTCCTGCCCCTGATGGCCGACGGTGCGGGCCGCGGTGTCGATGGTCACCTCGCCGACCGTGATGAGGCTGGAGGCCTTGCCGGAACTGCGGCGGATGAGCGCGCGGATGCGGGCAATGAGTTCATCACCATCGAAAGGTTTCGTGAGGTAGTCGTCGGCACCGGCATTCAGGCCGCGGATGCGGTCGGGAATGGCATCACGCGCGGTGAGCATGAGAACAGGAGTGGATTTCACCGGCCGCAGGCGGCTCAGGACTTCCCAGCCATCGAAGACGGGCAACATTCCGTCGAGGATGATGCAGTCGTATTCGGCGGAGGTCGCCTTGAAGAGGCCCGACTCGCCATCGTCCGCGGTATCGACGGCATAGTTCTCCTCGCGCAGGCTGGCGGCCAGGCTGCGTTGGAGAAGCATGTCGTCTTCGATGATGAGGAGGCGCACTGGAGTCCTAAAGTTTGCTGGTTTTTAGTTTTCAGGGAGAAGAACGAAGACGACGGGGCGGAATGAATTTTAACGGTGTATTTGGAGATGAAGTGGCCGTCCATGTCCGCTTCGCTCCCGTTGCGCCCCATGAAGAAGGGGTCACTCGTGGCGGAGGGCGTCGATGGGGTCGAGGGCGGCGGCACGGCGGGCGGGCATGAAGCCGAAGATGATGCCGATGGCGGCGGAGAAGATGAAGGCGACGGTGTTGATCTTTGGATCGAAGGTGAAGGGCGCGCCGACGACCTTTGCCAACGAGGAGCAGAGGCCGTAGGCGAGGAGGATGCCGGTGACGCCGCCGACGCACGACAGCGTGACGGCTTCGACAAGGAACTGGAGGAGCACCTCGCGGGCACGCGCGCCGATGGCGAGGCGGATGCCGATTTCCCGGGTTCGCTCGGTCACGGACACGAGCATGATGTTCATGATGCCGATGCCGCCGACGAGAAGGCTGACACCAGCGACCGCGCCCAACAGGGAGGTCATTACCTGGGTGCTGGAACTGACGGCGTCCGCGATCTGGAGGGTGTCCACCACGGAGAAGTTGTTGATCTCGTTGTCGTCGAGATTGCGGCGCTCGCGCATGAGCGCCGTGACATCGGCAATGATGCTGGCGGACGGATAGCCGTCCTCACCGGACATCATGATCTGGTTGATGTTCTGGTTGGATTTCTGGGCATTGAGCCGGCGCTGGAGCGTGGTGATGGGAACGATGATGTTGTCGTCCAAGTCATCCCCCCATCCCGCCTGGCCCTTGGCGGCGGTGACGCCGATGACCATGACCGAAGAATTGCGGAGGCGGATTTTCTTACCGATGGAATCTTCCGAGCCAAACAGTTCCTTGCGGATCGTTTCGCCAATCACGGCGACGGGGGCACCTTCCAAGACATCCTTCTCATCGAAAAAGCGGCCGGCGGAGAGCTTCCAGTTGGAGATGTCGAAGTATTCGGGGCTGGCTCCCTGGATGTCCGTATTCCGGGCTACTTCCCGATAAACGGCGGGGGCGCTCGAGTTGGTCATCGGCGAAACGGCGCGGACGCCCTGGATCTGCTCGCGGATGGTGCTGACGTCCCGCAGGCTGAACTGCGGCGGGCCCTGTGCCCCGCCCTGGCCACCGAAGCCCTGGCCGGGACGCAGCACGATGAGGTTGCTGCCGAGGTTGGAGATCTGTGCTTTCACCATTTCCGTCGCACCTCGGCCGAGCGTGACCATGGTGATGACCGCGGCGACGCCAATGACCACGCCGAGGACCGTTAGAAAGGCACGGGTGAGATTGCGGCGGATTTCCCGGATGGCGATGATGAGCGCGTTGAAAAACATGTCAGTGCCTGATGGGGTGGCGTTCCTGGTTTGAAATATCGCTCTCGATGAGACCGTCCTTCACGCGGACGACACGTTTCGCATAGCTGGCGACCTCATCCTCGTGGGTAACCATGATCACGGAGATACCACGGTCCGTATTGAGCCTGCAGAGCAGCTCCATGATCTCGATGGTGGTCGTGGAATCCAGGTTGCCAGTGGGCTCGTCGGCGAAGAGTGTGCCGGGATTGGTGACAATGGCGCGCGCAATGGCGACGCGCTGCTGCTGGCCGCCGGAGAGTTCGGCCGGGGTGTTGCGCTCCTTGTCGGGCAGTCCGACACTGGCGAGCGCGGCACGGGCGAGTTCATGGCGTTCCTTGCGCGAGTAGCCGCGGTAAAGCAGCGGCAGCTCGACATTCTCCAGGGCGGAGGTGCGGGCGAGGAGATTGAAACCCTGGAAGATGAAGCCAAGCGCGTGGCGGCGGAGCAAGGAACGCTGGTCCTTGCTCAGGCCATCCACACGGATGCCCTGGAAGGTGTAGTTGCCGGAGGTGGGCGTATCCAGGCAGCCCAAGAGGTTCATGAGCGTGGATTTGCCCGAGCCACTCGGGCCCATGACCGCGACGAATTCACCCATGCCGATGGCGAGATCCACGCCCCTCAGGGCCTTGAACTCGGCGTCGCCCTTGCCGTAGGTCTTGGTGAGGTTGCGAAGCTCGATGAGTGATCCACTGCTGCTCATGGAACGACGGTGGGCTGGGCAGTGACGATGAGCGGCATGCCTTCCTTCAATTTTTCCGAGGTCGCTTCGGTGAAACGACCATCCGTTAGACCGGTCTTGACAAGAATTTCCAACGGCTTGCCATTTTCCAAGGTCCAGACGCGCGGGCCATTGGTGCGCGGGGATGGCTTGGGAGAAGGGGTTCCATCGCGCCAGCGTCGGCCACCGCCACCGGGAGACAGGCTTTGCACCAGGGTCTTCTTGGCGGATTCCTTGGTCTTGCCGAGGGCCTCGGCCACGCTGGGGTCGAAACGGAGGGCGGAATTCGGGACCAGAAAGACGTTCTCGCTTTTCGCGACGGAAATATCCGCGGTGGCCGTCATCCCGGGGCGGAGGCTGAGGTCATCATTGTTGACCTCCAATTCCGTGTTGTAAGTGACGACGTTGTTGGTGATGACCGAGCCGTACGAGACGAGCTTGACGTTCGCGGTGTAGGTCCGGCCGGGCCAGGCATCCACGGTGAAGGTGGCTTTCTGTCCTTTTTCCAAGCGCCCAATGTCCGCTTCCGCGACAGTGACCACCAAATCCATTTTCCGAAGATCCTCGGCGATGAGGAAAAGGACAGGAGCGGTGAATGATGCCGCGACGGTCTGGCCAACCTCAACCGTCCGGGTAAGGATGGTGCCATCGGCGGGAGAGCGGATCGTGGTCTTGCCCAGATCCCGCTCGATGGATTTCACGTCCGCATCGGCCTGGGCAACGGAGGCGTTGGCGCTTTCCAGATCCGCCTTGGAGCGGTCCACGGCGGCGATGGCCGCGTCCAAGTCCGCCTTGGACGGAGTCTTGCCGCCGCTGAGACGATGGAGTTCCTGAAGGCGCTCAAGGGTCGCGAGATTTTCCAACGAGGTCGCTTGGACCTGGCTGACGCGGGCTCTGGCGGCAAGCGCGACGGCGCGGTTCTTTTCGGTCTGCGAGTCGAGCTTGGTGGTATCCAGCTTGGCGATGGGCTGGCCTTTTTTCACAGCATCATTCACATCCACGTAGACCTCGGCAATCGTGCCGGAAAGCTCGCTGCCGACGGTGACCTGGTTGGTGGGAGCGAGGTTGCCGGTGGCGGTGACGCTGAGGGAGAGGTCCCCTTTCTCCAGCGTGTCCGTGTTATAAATCGGGCCGTTATCCGTCTTCGCGTTCTTGCCCCAGTACCAATAACCGCCCGCCGCGAGGGCGATGACTATGGCACCGATCACCCAATTGCGGAAGGGGTGGCCGGGTTTTGCTTTCTCGATGATTTCGGCAAGCTCCTTGCCGGACGCGTCTTTTTTCATGTGACAACAGATGACAGATGGGGATGGAAAATCAGGACCAGCCGCCGCCGAGGGCCTTGTAGAGCTGGATGTAGGCAATCGCGCGGTCCGCGCGCACGCTGAAGAGATTATTTTCAAGACCCAGCAGCGAACGCTGCGAGTCCAGGACGGTGAGGATGTCGGTAACGCCGGCCTGATAGCGCTTCTGCGCGAGGTCCGCCGCCTCGCGGGCCGCGGCGGTGGCTTTCTCCAGGATCGCGAGGCGTTCGGTGCTGCGGCGGCAGGCGATGAGCGAATCCTCCACCTCTGACAAGGCGCCGAGAACGGTGGAGCGGTACGTTTGGTAGGTCTGCTCCTCGACGGCATTCTGCGCCTCGATGTTCGCTTTGATGCGGCCGGCGTCGAAAATGGGGCTGGTGATGCCAGCGATGACGTTGGCACTGGTCGTCTGGGGATCGAAGAGCTTGCGTGAGGTGGTTGTGTTCAGGCCGAGCGAACCCGATAGATCGAGCGAGGGAAAGCGCTCGGCATCGACGGCCTTGGACGTGGCGACCTCGGCGAGAAGCTGATAGCCGGCCAGGCGGACATCCGGTCGCTGGCGGAGAGTGTCCGCGGGAATGCCGACGGCGAGGCTGCGCTCCGGATTCGGGATCGCCTGTTTGCCCGAGGCGAGCATGCCATCCAGGCCGCCGGGATTCTGGCCGGCGAGAAGGGCGAGGAGGTTTTTCCCCTGGGCGATGGATTGCTCCAGTGACGGAACGGCCGCGCGGGCCTGCTCCAGGCTGCTGAGGGCCTGGCTGGATTCCAAGGAGTCCGCCTCGCCGGCTTGGGTGCGCCAGCTCGCGAGTTGATTGGTTTCCTCGCGGCTCTTGATGGTATCGTGGAGAACAACCAGCCCGGCCTCGTTCACCCGCAGGTTCGTATAGGCAATGGCGATTTCCGAAGCGAGGGCCGCCTGGACGGAGTTGAAATTCTCCTCGCTGGCACCGATCTGGGCAGAAGCGGCCTCCACGCGGGCGCGGTTTTTGCCGAAAAAATCGAGTTCCCACGAGGCGCTGAGGCCGGCGGAGTAATTGTCGCCGGATTCGCGGCCGGTGCTTTCGCGATCGGTGGCGCTGGCCCCGGCGGAGGCGGAGCCGCTGACAGTGGGGAAAAGAGCGGATGCGGTGGAGACCCGGCGGGCCTTCGCCTCGCGGACCCGGGCGGAGGCGGAGGCCATGTCCGGGCTGTTTTGGAGGGCGGAGGAAATGATGCGGGAAAGGG
>CAXTTX010000315.1:0-6816 GCA_964247045.1 uncultured Verrucomicrobiales bacterium
CTTGGATTGTCCATCCAAATAACTCTCCTGGATCATGGCAACGCTGCCCGGGTACAAGGTTTTGACAATCCTTCCTCCTTGCAAGTATTGATAATCAGTCACCGCACCCGTAGCGTCGATATCCCGGATGTGGCGACCCAAGCCATCGGATTGGGTTTGCGCGACAACGAGTCCGTTGATTTTTGTTATCTTGGTCAATCCACTCGTCTCATGGCTCGTGACCTTCGCAGGCACTCCTCCGCCGTCGCCCTCAGTCACCGAAAGGATCTCGCCATCCACATCACGAACCGTGGTGCGCTTCAGCCCCCGGGCACCGGTCACGACCTCCGTGTCTGATGCGGGATATTCGACGTGAACGATCTCCACCCCGTTCCTCGTGGTGGAAACCAGACGTCCGGAGGAGTCGTATCCGTATTCGTCGAGCGAAGCGCTCGTGAATCCGCTTCCGGTATGATAGAGTTGCCGGCTGCTCGCCATCCCGTTGGTGCCATAGGTTGTTATGGTCCGGGTACTGAGATTTGGGGCGACGTGGAAGTATTTGCCGCCAACGGCCTGCCCGTCCTCCGCCTCATTGTTGGCGATTCCGGAGGTGAAGGTTTTGACGACAGTGCCATCTTCTTCCTTCTGGTATTCGTAAAGCTCAGCCTTGCCATTGCCCTCCACGGTCAGGCCTGGACCGTCGTCAAAATTTCCATAGCTCTCCCCGGATGGCGTTGTGTCTTCGCGTATCGTTTCAAAGGTGGGGCTCCCGGCATCGGAAGCCAGGTACTCATTGCCATTGATCGACATCTTGAACCGTCCCCCGCCGCCGATCGGAAGGGTGTCTTGGTCCGTGTTCCCTGGATCAATGAAGGTCTCCGAAGCGAAGGGGGAAAAAGCCTGCGTCCCGCCCGACACGTAACGATAGCAGGTCCAGTTTCCGTCCGGATAGGTTATCCAGCGGAGCTGCCCGGCCTGCGTCCCCACTGGCAAGTCCGGGCCGGCCGTATAGTATTTATAGGCGGTCATTTCCGGGTTCGCGTCCGTCTCCGGATCCGGATAGCGGCTTTCCGTCATCAACTTTGCCTCGCCCCCGATGAAGTCGTAGTCCCGCACGGTTTTGGAAAGCTTCACTCCCGAATGGCTCATGATTTCCTGAACCGCGTAAGCGCCTCCTCCCAGCGGGACGATTGTGTTCTCCGTGGAGCCGTCATTCCTACGGGTCACCAGCACGTCCGAAGTGGGTGACTCAAGGGATGTGGTCGCCACCGCCCCGGCGACGGAGCTCTCCAGCGACACACCTCCCACGGCGTTGGGGAAGATCTTCCAAGACGAGGACGGACCGTGAGAGAAAGTCGTCGCAACGACCTCCGTGGAAGCAGCCCGGACATATTCGCGGACAAGGGTTCGGGTTGCCACCGTGTAGTCGACGATCGTGTTGGGGTCGGTCCCGTTGTAGCCGGTTACGCGGAACAGGCGGGTCGGGGTGACGAGGTGCATTTCCTTCGGCCCGCCAGGCGCCAACGTGACTTCCTGATAGGTCACCCGGGCCGGGATGGCAGGGCCTCCGCCCTCTGCCGGGAGGGCGTCTTTGACCTCGTGTATGCCCGCATAGTGCAGATTTGCCGGGCTCGCCAGCCCGGTTGCCAGCGGCGCATACCAACTCAGCATCCCTGCCGAGCGGTAGGGAGCACTCCCACCGGTTCCCAGGCCGACACGGCCCAGACTGATTTCAAGCTGGGCCTGGGGAGGATCCACCGTCTCGTCATCATGCGGCGCCGGTGGAGTTCCGGACAAGTTGGCCTTTCCATTCTGGTCGGAATTTTCACCGCAATTGTCCTCGGACGGAGTCAACCGGAGCGTAACCGTCGATGGGAGGGCTATATTCGGGTAAATTCCAAAAAGGCCGATGGAATCCCCCGGCTGAAAGCCGGTGGGAGCTCCTGGCTCGGTGTAGTTCGAGAGATATTCGATTCCACAACCCCAAAACAGCGTGGCCGCCATGCAGGTGTAATAGTCATCCACCGTGACATTGAATATGTATTCTCTTTCGCGTTCCATTTTCACCTTGATCCTCTTGGCGGGCCCCTGTCCCCCCCCCGAGACCTTGAAGTCCCCGTCGTAGAACCAAGAGTCCAAAATTTGGATCGTCTTCTCTGTGGGACCACTGCAGCTGTTGCAACCTGAGTCGCCCCGTGCTGGAGAAGAGCCCAAGAGGGCCAGCGAGGGAAGAAGGAGAAATCCTTTAAAGAAAAGGCGGTCCTTCAGCAGATGTGTCAAGGCGTGGCTTTGCATGAAACAGGTCCTTAAGATTGGGTTTTCACGAGGCTGATCTCAAGGACAGTCAAGGGGCCCTGTTCCTCTTTCTTGTCTGTTCCCGAAATCGTCACGCGGCCGACTCCCAGCGGCAGTTGGAACCCCTTCGATTCGAACCGCCGGCCCGCCGTGCCTGGAAATTCCGGTGGCGATCCTGAAAACGTATCGACCTTCTCGCCATTGACATAAACGACGAGCTTCTTGTCTCCTGTGGCGGCTCCCGCGATAGCCTTTATGCTCAGCTTCACGGTGGAAGCCTTGTCGGAAAAGAACTCCCAGGTCCCGCTTTCGGACTCATCGGAGAATCCCGTCACCCTGAGATCTGCGGAAGAGACCGTGCGACCCACGGCGGTGTTTTTACCTGTATAGTCCCCCTTCGCAATGGACAGCGGATAATTTCCCGCCGCGTCGGGCGTGACCGGGCCGCTGCCCATCTTTGGAAGCGAGGGAAGGGAAACCTCGACAACAGCAATCCCACTGACAGCACCGGCCGAAGCAAGGTCCAGAGTCCACGCTCCCGCCCGGCCGCCGATCGGGATGGTTGTATCCGTCCCCATCAGTTTGGCGGAAATGGGCTTGGTGAGCAGGTTTTTCAGGAGGAGAGGTTTCCCGGGAGTCTCGAACAGATGGATGAAAAGGGTGCTGCCGTCCTGGCCACGATCCTTGAGCGTGGAACCTCCAATCCAGGACTGGATGACGAATGGCGACTTGCACGTGCCGTAGATGGAGTCTCCATACTTTTGCATCCATTGGCCAACTTCCCCAAGACTCTTCCTGGCCTTTTCCGGAAGGGCCCCCTCTCCATCCAACGCTACATTGATCAGCAGGTTCCCCCCCTGGGTCGCCGTGGACACCAGGTCCTTGAGGATCGCGTCCGTGGGCTTCCACTCGACGGGCTCCGCACGATATCCCATCGAATCGTTGGTGCTGGTGAACTTCTCCCAATTCACCGATCCAAAATTGGTTCCGATGGACTGGCTCGCCATGTATTGGTAATCAGCCTTCCTGCTGTTCTTGAAAGTCTCCGCGCTGATCAGGGTGGAGCCCAGTTCCGCGCCGAATCGTTTTGCCATCGCATCCGGGATAGACTCAGTCCGGTCAAAGATGATTTCCGCCACGGGCCCGTAACCGGTGATCAGTTCCCTAACCTGGGGGAACGCGATTTTTTGGAAGTAGTCCTCCTTTTTGCCAACCTGGCTCTCGTCCCAAGCGCGCCCACGCGTGCCGCCGCCGGGGTGATACCAGTCAGCGTCGATCGAGAAGAAATAGCCCAGCGGGAGGTTTGCTTCCTTGCAAGCGCCGGCGAACTCCTTCAACAAGTCCCGTTTGGAGGCGAGAACATCCACCGAGTCGAAGTCACTGACCTTCGAATCGAACATGGCGAAGCCGTCATGGTGCTTAGCGGTGAAAACCATGTATTTGAAACCCGAGTTCTTCGCGAATGTGACCAACTCCTTGGGATCATACTGCTTGGGATCGAAGGTCCCTGCCATTTGCCGGTAATCGGCCCGGGAAATGGAGGCGGATTTCATGATCCACTCGGCAAATCCCGGGTAATGCTTGCCCTGCCAAGTGCCACCCAGCTTTGAATAAGGGCCGAAGTGCACCATCAGACCCAGCCGCCGGTCTCCCCATGCCTTCATGACGGCTTCCCTTTCAACCGCCGCAGGCGATTTGGCGTGCGGGTCCGTTTTCAGGGTTTTCAGGCCTTGTCCTCCCAAAGGACCGGAGCAGAGCAAGGGGATAAAGATCCCCAGCACGGCATGCCTGATAAAACGCGGATGAGACGAATGAATCATAAGGTTTCCGAAAATGATGGAATGATCAGGGCTTTGAAGGAGTGAGGACCCGCAAGGCGCCAGAGATCGAAACAGGTGTATAGTTGATCGTATTGGGACTAGAATCTTCACCATCAGGGATGCCATCGCCGTCCGAATCCATTTCGAAGGGATTCGTCCCATCCGCCGCTTCCTGTGAATTGGTCCGGCCGTCCCCGTCATAGTCTCCATACGGGTCGTTACCCAAATAGTCGTTCATCCAGCTTTCCCAGCCGTCGGAAATTCCGTCTCCGTCGGTATCTGCGTGATAGTCGGTGAGAGCGTGGCCGCTGATGCTGCATCTCAATCCGCCAACGAACAGGTCATTCGCGTCGATGATGCTGCCGATCATCACGGCCGTGGGGAACTGGAGCGTAAGGCTGCGGCCACCATTGCTTGATACGATCAAATCGGGAAGGACCGCCTCGACGGCCAAAGCCGGTGTTGCGGGTTGCAGGCTCAGGCCCGAGACTTCGCTGTCGATATAAGCAATGATGGACGAGGTCCGGGAGGTCAACATCAGGTCGAAACGGCCGTCCTTGTTAAAATCGACGGCCCTGGCGGAAGCATCGGTCGAGGTCGCGACGTTTGATCCCCCGGCCGTTTGCAACAATCCCGCGTTCGTAAACCCGCCGGAGTCTTTCCGGTAGAGTCGGACGGCTGCGTCGGCGATCGCCCTGCTGTTGAAGGAAGCCGTCCGGTCCGTCACCAGGAGATCCTTGTCTCCATCCCCGTCGATATCGACGATTTCCGGAAACATCCCCTGCACTGAAGCTCCGCCAACCTGAAAATCGACGGCGGTTGCCAGATTGAAACCGTTGCTGGCGCTATTGGTCAGGACACGGAGGTTCCTCGACTCGCCGGAATACAGCGTGCCGGTGCCGATGATGACATCCAGTTTCCCATCCGCATTGATGTCACCCACCGTGGGTTCAATGAAGTGGCATGCGGGGAATCCCGTGGGCAAAACCGAAACCGGGTCGTGGAACAAGGGGGTTCCATCCGACGACTGCCCGTGAGAGCGCAGGAAGACCAAGCCAGTCTCCGTTCCCACCAGGATGCCATCGACCTCCGCATCGAGCAGATTATCGCCATCGAAATCCACGACCTCCGGGACGCCCTGTCCCAAGCCATCGCGAACCGCCTGCGACAGGGTAATCCCGACCGGAGCGGAGAATACCGGGTTGTGGTCGTTTCCCGTATCGAGGTTATACGCGATCGCAATCCCGAAGTTCTTGTCGGCATAGAGGACGTCCACCTTGCCGTCGTTGTCAAAATCGAAGAAGGCCGCTTTGGAAGTGTAAGTCGCGCGCAATTCGGCCAGATGCCCGCTTACACCGATGGCGCTTGATTTACCATCGAACATAAGCGAATTTGGACTCAGATTCTCCAGCACCCTGAGGCGATTCTCCTCAAACGCGGTGGCACCACTGCTGACAACGATCAGGTCCTTGTCGCCGTCGTGGCTGAAATCCGCGACGCTCATCGTGGAGATCTCGCCGAGTTCGAACGGCTGCCCCTGATTGTCGGTGAGCAGATAGCCCTCACTATACACCGGCAATCCATAGTTGTCGGATGCCGGGTTCGTATCCTTGGCACCCGCCAGAAAGACCCAGATCTCCCCGGTGGTCGTGGAAGCGAGAAGGTCCCGGTCGCCATCGCCATCCACATCATGGAATGCCGGACAGACGGCACCGAGCATGGACCAGTCAATCCTGATATAGGAACCTGCGGCTTTCAGATAGGCCGGCGGAGCGAAAACTGGCGAGCCGCTTTCGGACAGGCCAGTACCGCGGTAAACGATGATACTCGGTGGAGGAAACCACGGATCATCCGGATCCCCGACGACCAAGTCCATCTTGCCATCCCCGTCGATGTCCTCGGGTACCGCATTCGGAATCGCCAAGTCGAACCAACCGCCGTCGTTGGCGCTGGTTTCAATGAGGTGGGTGGTTACCCCGGACTGATAAAGGACCTTTTTTTGTGTGCCGTAGTTCGATTCGGCCGGCCAGCCAGTGGCTCCGCCCGACCTGAAGAAGCAGGAAACCTGGCCGTCCTCACCTTCGCCGCAGACCATGTCCCGGGCGCCGTCGCCGTTGATATCACCGAAGTGCACGTTCACATAGAAGCCGGCAATCTCCAGGCCTCCGGACCCGAAATAGGAAACCGTCGCCAGGGGATATTGTTGGTTGTCATACTTTGGAAAGGCCGCGGTCCCCGTGTTCTTGTAAGCG
Organism: uncultured Verrucomicrobiales bacterium; assembly: GCA_964247045.1. Lineage (GTDB taxonomy): Bacteria > Verrucomicrobiota > Verrucomicrobiia > Verrucomicrobiales > Akkermansiaceae > Luteolibacter. The sequence goes on from CAXTTX010000315.1 coordinate 6,347, forward strand.
ACGATGCGGTCCTTGAGGACCAGAACCATGTCCAAGTCACCGTCCCCATCGAGGTCTTCAAGGGTGCCGCCCGGGGTGCCGGCTCCCAGTTCGGGAGCCACTTGCCTGAGCGAGAAGTTCGCGATCTTCGCCACCGGTCCGGCGTCTGGCGCCTTGTCGAAGCTGATTGCAACCTCGGGTGCGGCTGGCGGAGCAAGCCGGTTGGCAAACGCGCCATCCATCTCCAGCAAGTTGTTGGTTCCCGGGTCCGTGGGATTCCCGGGAATCCCCAGGGCCGCACCATACGAACAGGCCCAGATGGCCAATGCGATCGATCTGTGATTTTTCATAGGTTTAAGGGGCCGGGGTTGGGATTAAAGGCCGTGTACTTCCACTCCGTCGGACACATAGTCATCGTCCGTGTCCTCGTCGTAAGGATCGGTTTCATAGGTGAATTCCTCGTGGTTCAAGAGGCCGTCGGCATCGGCATC
>CAXTTX010000316.1:0-6771 GCA_964247045.1 uncultured Verrucomicrobiales bacterium
AGCAGGAATGCTTTCCTTTCTGCCTCCGCTCCTTGCCGGGCGATGAAAGCGGCTTCCATTCGCTGCCCTTCATTACGGTAGAGTTCATGCATCTGGGAGAGATTGTCCCTGGCGGGGCTGTCTTGCGGTCCGGCAACGACGACAAAGGCCGGGCCGTTGTCGGCTAAGTCGGGCAGAGCTGGAATCTTTGGCTCGTCGGGAGACGGGGAAATCTCGTCGCCAATTCCCATCAGGATGCCATATTCCCGCCCTTCGCCGTCAGCTTCATGGACCCGGATCGTGGAGAACCCGCTGAAATGGTTGAAGTCGATATTAGACCATGCAGTGATTCCTCCCTCGGCTTGGCCATTGGGGAAAATCTTCAAATAGGTCCGCGCATGGCCATAGACCGTCGCTGAAATGAAAAGGAGTTGGGTCCTCTGATGCTCTTCCTTCAAATTCTCCATGCGCGCGATGACGACCGGATCATCAGGGGGCAGCGCCGGCAGAGGCGGATCGGGCAGACCAGGATCCGCGACCAACTGCTGCGTGATTTTGATCTTCCCTTTAACGGGAGGCAGGCCGGGTATTTCGGAAGCCTCGGTAACTTCCCGACGCTGGACCCTCGTCTCCAGAACTTCAAACCGGATTGGCTCAGGTTTGGGGGCTGGTTCCGCGGGAGAGCCGTCTCCGATGGGACCGGGTATCTCCACATCCCATTGCGGCGGCGGATTTTCTTCGCCACGGCATGGCGAAAGGATAGTCCACAAGATTGAGCAAACAGGTAGGAATTTCATAGTCCGAACAGTAAGTTTGCGAAGTTCGCGCTCTCGCCCTTCGACAAGGGCTGCTATAACACACTCCAGATAGTGTGGATTGGGGCACTGGGACAAGATAAAAATTGGAACGCTAGCGTTCCCTTTGAACCCGCGGCAAGCGGTTTGCTTGAAGGAAAGCTAACTTTCCATGGCGAATTCGCTCCTCCGCAACGCTATTGGTGGCCAGGTCCAAAAACACCGGGCGCGTCAAAACCTGACACAGCTCGACCTCGCGGGGCGATGCAACCTGTTGGGTTTCGACATCGGCAGGGAGACGATCTCGCAGATCGAGCGCGGGGCTCGCGGCGTGTCTGATCTCGAAATGATACTCCTGTCGAAGGCTCTGCGGGTCGACCTGACCGATCTGGTGCCAAAAATACTGCCGAAATGGAAAAAAGACCTGCGTCCTCCCAATGCCGTGAAATAGAACCCGAAGCGCGCTGACATCCGTTTCATCGTCAATGGCGGCAGACAAGCCGCTTTCTGTCATCAGGGCCTTTGATGGTGATGAAAACACCTCATGCCCGCGCCCCCGCAACGCCAGCCCCAGGCGAACGAATGCACGTCTCCCGCGCTGCCGATGGTATAAATGAGAACGCGCATTGAATTTTTGGATTCCAGACAACCCCCACCGGTTTCTACGTCCGGCCGTGGAAGAAATCCATTTATAATCGTCAGATGATGACGCCACTCCTTGGTAAAGAGCGATTTACAAACCACCATGGAACAATCGATATTGGCAGACGCGCAGTCGGTTGAGAGGCCGTCCCGGATTTGTTAAAATCCCGGCATGCACAAGTTCACAACCCCACTCTCAACCTCCCCGCTTAGCCCGCTTCGCTCCCTTTCGACCAAAACAAATCTCGAAAACCATGGCATTTGTTGCCATTTCCAATTTCCAGCCTCCAACCGCACCGCGACTTCATCCCATAACAGATTTAAAATGAAATTGTTGGGCCGAAACCCAAAATTCCTCCCTTCCGGACCGGCTCCTGCCCAAAACGACAAAAACCGACAAAATCACTGCTGGAGCGTGCTGCTACACTACGGATTTTGCAAAAATCCCCCCGTTTTTGACGCCAAAATGCACCAAAACACCCCCTTTTCCGGCACTTTACCCCACTCAGAGGGCCGAAATAGCCCCCATGATCCTTGCCGTGATCCGCTCATACACCTCCTTGGACCCGCCCTCCGTATCCTCCGCGGTCAGCCGGATCGCCGGACCCACCTTCACCGTGATCCGCGCGAATCGGACCCGGGCCGAACCGCGGGGCAGCGCCTCCCGGGCACCCGAAATCCTAACCGGCTGGATCACCGCCCCGGACTTCACCGCGATCAAACCGATCCCGGGCGCCGCCTCGCCGATCTCCCCATCCAGCGTCCGCGCCCCTTCCGGAAACACCAGCACCCGGTGCCCTTCCTTGAGCTTGCGGATGATCGTCTTCAGGCTGGTCATGTCCGGCCGGTCCTGGTCGACCGGAATTGCATTGAGCCTCGGATAGAGCCACCTGCTATAACCGCTGAAGAGCGTCTTGCGGGCGAGGAAGACCATCTCCGTCTTGTACAGGCTTCCGATCAACGGCGGATCCAGGAAACTCTGGTGGTTGGAGGCGATCAACACCGGTCCTTCCGTGATCAGGTTTTCCGCGCCGATCACACGCATGCCGAACAAGGTCTTGAATGCCGAACCGGCGAACAGCCAGTGCAGCCAGTAGATCCAGCTCATGAAGGTCCTCGGCGGCATCGATCAGGCGGGAGAAGAGATCTCACCCGTGTCGGGCAAACCTTGTTGCTTGAGAATTTCGATGGCCGCATCCACGCCGCTTTCGATCGTGTGATGCGAGGTATCCAGCACCACCGCCCCATCGGCTACCATCAGCGGCGCATGGGTCCGCTCGCTGTCGGCGGCATCGCGTTTGGCGACGGAATCCACCTCGCCCACGTGCGTGCGGCGCGCGGCACGGACGGTCTCGTCCGCATCCACATAGATCTTGAAGGGGGTGTCCGGAAACACCACCGAGCCGATGTCACGGCCTTCCATGATGATGCTCGTATGGTCCAGGTAGTTGCGCTGGAGTTCGACAAGCCGCCGCCTCACCTCGGGAATCGCGGAGATCGCGGAGACGTTGGAGTTGATCGCCTCGCTCCGCAGTTCCTTCACGGGATCCACCCCGTCGATGGTGATGGTGGAAGTCATGCCCACCTCGCCGCAGCGGATGTCGATGCGGTCCATCATGGCGATCACCGCGGCATCATCGGCGGGATCAATGCCTTCCTGCAGGGCTTTCCAGGTGATGGCCCGGTACATCGCGCCGGAGTTGACCATCACCAGTCCCAGACGCTTTGCCAATTCCCGGGCGAGAGTGCTCTTTCCGGAGGCGGCGGGACCATCGATGGCGATGGCGAAGCGGGGAATGGGAGGGGAATCTTGGCTCACGCGACGGATACGGTTGGCAGGGTGAAGTGGGCAGCCTGGGATTTTTCCTGTCGGATCGCCGCGAGGTGGTGGGCGAAGCCGGGATACGAGGTGTTCACGCACTCGGTGTTCTTGATGACAGTTTCGCCCTCGGCGAACAGACCGGCGATGGCAAACGCCATCGCGATGCGGTGGTCACCGAAGCTGTCGATGACCGCGGCATGGAGTGGCTTGCCGCCGTGGACTTCGAGGCCGTCCTCGAACTCGTCCACCTCCGCGCCCATGGCCCGCAGGTTGTTCACGGTGGTGGTGATGCGGTCGGTCTCTTTCACGCGCAGTTCCTTGGCGTTGCGAATGACCGTCTTGCCCGAGGCAAGGGCTCCGGCGACCGCAATGACCGGGATCTCATCAATCAGATTCGGCACCTCATCGAGGAAGATGGTCGTCCCTGTTAGCGTCGCGCCGTGGATCTCGATGTTGCCGATCGGCTCGCCTTCCGTGCTATGAACAATCTCCGTCATGTGCGCGCCCATCCGGCTGAGAACCTTGAGGATCGCGGTCCGCGTGGGGTTGAGTCCCACGTCTTTCAACAGCAGTCGCGAACCCGGCAGGGCGGCCGCTGCTACCAGCCAGAAAGCGGCGCTGGAGATGTCTCCCGGCACGGTGAAATCGCAGGACTCGGGAACTTGCCCACCATAGATCGAAATCGCGTTGCCCTCGCGGCGGGTGCTCACCCGGAAGGAGGCAAGCATGCGCTCCGTGTGGTCGCGTGTTTCCGCAGGTTGGATGACGGTGGTCTTGCCCTCGGCGAACATGCCCGCGAGCAGCACCGCGCTCTTCACCTGCGCGCTGGCGACCGGCATATCATACGTGATCGGCCGGAGCTTCGCGGGATGAATCACAAGCGGCGCGCAACCTGGCTTTTCACCCTTTGTCTCGATGTTCGCGCCCATCTCACCAAGCGGCACCGTAATGCGGCCCATCGGACGCGAGGAAAGCGACGCATCACCAAACAGTTCCGAGGTGAACTCCTGCCCCGCGAGCAGCCCGGCGAGCAGGCGCATGCCGGTGCCCGAGTTCCCGCAGTCGATGGGGCTGGCCGGAGCCTTGAGCTTCATCGACTGGCCATGGATGCGGAGATTCACGGGGCCGTAGCCTTCCAGTTTATCCAGCACCTCATGCTTGGCACCGAGCGCCTGCATGGCGTTCAAGGTGTTCACGCAATCCTCGCTGGGGAGGAAGTTTGAGACGGTGCAGATGCCGTTGGACAGGCCGCCGAGGATGGCGGCGCGGTGCGACATGCTCTTGTCGCCGGGGACGGTGAACTCCGCGTGGAGCTGGGAAATGGCTTTGACTCGGAAATCCGACATGGGGTGGGGTGAAAAATCTCTCAAAGGGACGAATTCAGCGGGTCCCGCCGTTCCTTGGCGGTGACCAGCCACTGCCGGGCTTTTTCTTGGTCGGCACTTTCGAGACTGGCAAGGATTTCACGCAAGTCGGCGATGGTTTCGTGAAGTAGCCCCGACAGTGCCTCGCGGTTCTCAATGACGATTTCCGCCCACATGGTGGGATTCCCGGCCGCAACGCGGGTGGTGTCCCGGAGGCCGCCTCCGCCGAATTTTCCTTCTGACGGATCCTTCAGGCAGACGCGCGCGGCGCTGGCCGCCATGAGGTGGGGCAGGTGGCTGATGCGGGCGACCAGTTCATCATGGATCGCGGCGGACATCCACGAGGTGCGGCAGCCGATGTGCTTCCAGAACCGTTCGAGAGCGGCTGCCAACTCGGCCGGAGCGCGGTCGTCGTTGGTCAGGAGGCAGGCTGCGTTTTTGAAGAGGGTGGAGGTGACGGCGGCGAGACCGTTGCGCTCGGAACCGGCCATGGGGTGGCTGCCGATGAAGCGGATGTCCCGCTCCTTCAGCAGCGGTGTGATCGTTCGGTGGGGTACCCGCTTCACGCTGCCGACGTCGGTGATCACGCAGCCATCCGGAAGACCGGCGGCGAGGGCATCCGTCACCAGGCGGGCCATCGAGCCGACCGGCACGGCGAGGACGACGAGGCTGGCATCGGCAACCGCCTCGGCGAGGTCGGCGGTGACGGAACTGATGCCGAGTTCACGGGCGGCATCGACGGTGTCCTGCTTGCGGGCCCAGAGGCGGATCTGCGGCGGATTTTCCAAGGCCGCGAGCGCGAGGGCGAGCGAGCCACCGAGGAGGCCGCCGCCGAGGATCGTGATGGTTGGAAAATCGGTCTTCATGGAAAAAGAAAAGACCGGGTCCAGTGCTCCGGACCCGGTCGGTATGCCTTGAAAGAGGTCTGTACCGGGAATCCAAGGGCCTTACGGCACGCGGAAGTAGCCCTTGCCCGCGCCGGTGTAGGTCGGGTCTTGAACGAGGGTGCCGCTGGGGATGTCCCGGACGTCCACGATCTTGTTGTTATACGGGCTGAAAACGAAGCCTTCCTTGCCGGGGACTTTTTGGGCGAAGGCCCAATCCTTCTTCTCCTTGGGATCCGCGGCCGGCGGGTTCGGAGTGGGGTTCTCGTTGGTGCCAGCGCCTTCAGCGGGCCTGTTTGCGAGTTCCTCCTTCTTCTTTTCCTCTTCTTCCTTTTTCTTCAGTTCATCCCGTTGTTGCTGAAGCTTTTGCTGCTCCGCGCTGGAGATGTTCTGGTCGGTGGGTTTTCCTGGAGGCGTCTTCTTGCCCTTGTTTTCGTCGTAGGGAACGCAGGCGCCCAGCAGGGCACAACCGAGCGCGACGGAAGCGGTGAGATGGCGGGATTTCATGGCGGTAAAGGGAGCGGGGCGGGATTGGCAATTGGGGCGTGCCGTCCATGCAAGGCGGAACACCACGGGCATGATGATGCCGACGGGCGGGCCGTCAAGCAAGGTCATTACAAACGCCTTGAAATCCCGCGAATTTCACGATCAGCGGGCTTGTCCACAGGGGCGGGCGGGTGTGAAGCTCCGCCGCGTCATGCCGGACGCGACCATCCATACCCTGGGCACCCTCCTGGAACAGCTGAATCCTGTGCTCTATCGAGTTTCGCTGCCGAACGGAAAGGAGATCCTGGCTCACCTTTCCAAGCCGCTGACCGAGGAGGGAGCGGCGTTTCCCGTGGGGACGGTGATGATCCTGGAGTTGACGCCGTACGATTTTGAAACGGCGAGGATTTTGGGCGAGGCGGACAAGTGAGGCGGCTCACTTGCCGATGCAGAAGCTGCTGAAGATGACGCCGAGGAGGTCTTCCGTATCGACCTTGCCGGGAATCTCGCCCAAGGCGTCGAGGGCCTCGCGGAGATCAATAGCGGCGATTTCCGGATCGCTTTTGCCAGCCGAAAGGAGTTCGAGTGCGGCGAGCAGGGCTCCGCGGGCGACTTGCAGGCTGGCCTGGTGACGGGTGTTGATGGCGACGGCGTGCTCACCCCAGTCCGCGTTGCCGAAGTGGAGGGCCTCGCGGATGGCTTCCGAAAGAGCGTCGAATCCATCGCCGCTGGTGCAGGAAATACGGATGGCGTCCATGCCCGCCCAGGAAGGGTGTTCGCCGAGGTCGGCCTTGTTGAGG
>CAXTTX010000317.1:0-6746 GCA_964247045.1 uncultured Verrucomicrobiales bacterium
ACCTGATAGGACCCGGCGACACCTTCTTCACCAAAGGGCCCATGGCCAACCGTTTCAAGCTCCTCGGTTCGGAAGTCCGCAGGCAAATGAATCAAGCCATCAACATGGAGCAGGAGGTGACCATCCTCCGCATCGAGGACCAGAAGCCTAACAAGAAGGGCACGGTCTATGAATTCCCGTCCCCGCTGAATGACCAGCGCAGGAACCAGTTCCTGAAATACGACCGCACCGCCGTGTTCTCGCTTGAGGAACCGGGCTTGGCCGGCAAGGAATTCAAGGTCGAGGAAAACACCGCCTTCTCCCTTCCTCCCGGCGACGCGAAGAAAGACTATCTCTTGAAATCGATCACCCCCGCCGGCGTTGTTGTCGAAAAGCTCGATGGCGGCGCGTTCATCGAAATCAAGCGGGGCGCCACGCCCGCTGGGGAAGCCCTCGCCGCTCTAGCCGCGAACTCGGCCAGCACCACCCATTCCGAGGACGCGATCATGCGCGGCCTGGATGCCCAAAGCCCCGAGGATGCCAAGCGGGACTTGGATTCGGACGCCTCGCTGCTGACGGCCATGAAGCTCAGGCAAGCGGAACTTCAATCCGCCGTGGACGCGGAAGACGGAAAGGCTCCGATGGGTGAACTGGCCGACGCGAAGCAGAAAAAAGACATGGCTCGGATCATGCCCAAGCTTGGTGGAGGAAACCGTCTCGTTTCCCCAGCGGCACAAAGCTCCAAGCCGATTCCCGAGTCGGAGGATGACTTTGCGAATATGTCATCTTTGGCTGGAAATTCACAAGTCCGCTCGGACCGAAATAAAGATCTCGGATTAGGGATGGGAAGTGGGGCGGGTTCTGGCACTGGACCACGTGCGAGAGTTGTTCCCGCAGCGCGTGAAGTTGCTTACGACCGTGACGCTGCAGCTTCCCTGGCGAAATCCGCACCTGATGAACGGATGTCAGATCCTGGAATTCTCAATTCAATTCTTCCCCAAGGACGGGCCGTCGCCCCTCCCCAAGCCGGAGCATTTTCAGGTGGTTTTGTTCTGCCAGGCGAGGAACCGCGGAAGGTAGAACCCCCATCCGGCGACAAATACGGCACCTTCATCGAGCAACCTTGGAAAACCGCCGCCCGCGATCCGCTCTCCACCTTCTCCATCGACGTGGACACCGCCTCCTATGCCAACGTCCGCCGGATGATCCAGGAGGGCAGGGAAGTGCCGAAGGACGCGGTGCGCATCGAGGAATTCATCAACGCGTTCCAATACCGTTATCCCGCGCCGAAAGGCGATGCTGCCTTCGCGGTAGGAGCCACTCTGGCGGTTTGCCCGTGGGCACCGGAGCACCAGATCGTCCGGGTGGCCATCAAGGGCCGCGAGGTGGAAGCATCCAAACGGCCCGCATCGAACCTCGTCTTCCTGATCGACGTTTCCGGCTCCATGAACAGCCCGGACAAGCTGCCCTTGTTGAAGCAATCCATGCAAACCATGGTCGCCGGCCTCGATGAGCGCGACCGCGTGGCCATCGTTGTTTACGCCGGTTCTGAAGGTGTCGCCTTGCCCTCGACCCGTCTCGACGAAGAAGGCCGCGCGAAAGTGCTGGCGAAGCTGGAACGCCTCAACGCAGGCGGCTCGACGAATGGCGGCGCCGGCATCAAGCGCGCTTATGAAATCGCCATGGAGCAAAAGATCGAGGGCGGGACGAACCGAGTGATCCTCGCCACCGATGGCGACTTCAACGTCGGTGTCACCGGCCAGCAGGACCTGGTCAGCCTCGTGAAGGATCGCGCGAAGAGCGGTGTCTATCTAACCGTCGCCGGATTCGGAACCGGCAACCTGAACGACGCGATGATGGATGCCATCACCCATGACGGGAACGGCAACTACTTCTACATCGATTCACAGAAGGAAGGCGAAAAGGTCTTCCTGAAAAACCTCGCGGGAACCCTCGTGACCATCGCCAAGGACGTGAAGATCCAGGTCGAGTTCAACCCCGCGAAGGTCGGCGCCTATCGCCTGATCGGCTACGCGAACCGCGTGCTGAAGAACGAGGACTTCGCCAATGACAAGGTGGACGCGGGCGACATCGGCGCCGGCCACACCGTGACTGCTTTTTATGAAATCGCCGCTCCGGGAGCGGTTCCCGGCGGGGAGAACCTCAAATACCAGGCAGCGGCGGAAAGCCCCGCGGGCTCCGGAGAATGGATGACCGTGAAGCTGCGCCACAAACATCCCGAGGCCGACGAAAGCAGCCTTACCGAGTTCGCCTTAAAGGGAGAGCCCGCCGCCGTTGACCAGACGGACAAGGACTTCCAGTTCGCAACTGCCGCCGCCCTCTTCGGCATGAAGCTGCGGGGCATGGAAGAAGTGAAGGAAACGCCATGGTCGAGGATCGTTGAACTCGCCACGCCCGGTCTTTCGGATGACGTGAACGAAGACCGTGCGGAGTTCGTGAGCCTGGTGAAAATATCCGGACGTGTCGTGGACTCGGCTCCGGCCAATGAAACGACGAATGCGGAGCCGGAGCAGCCTCCCGTCCCCCGCACGGTTGACACGCCGGACAACATCTCCACCCCCGATCCCGGAGTCAATGCGGTGGAGGGACCCAATGTCCGGGTCATCCGCCACGAGGACGGCTCGAGGTCCATTTTCACGCGCAGCCCGGATCAAAGAACCCTCGTGAAAAGGAAGTTTTCCACGGCGGGTGTGTTGATCATGCGGAGCACCTACAAGGTGGATGCCAATGGAGATCCCTTGGGATGCAAGATCGTGGACGGGCAGGGCGCTGAACTGTTCCACGTGAGCTACGGCTACGACAAGAACTCGGGCCGGCTTGTTTCCGAACTCATGTATGATTCCCGGCAGAAGCGGATCAGCCCGGATACTGGCAAGGAGCTGCCCGTACAACGGGTGAGCTATCTTTACGATGCCCAGGGCAAACGCAGCGCCCCGGTGGTCTTCAACCTCTTGCCGGGAAAGACCTTCGAGGAGCTCTCCGGAGAAAAAAGTTCCGCACTGGAATCCAATCCATTTGAAAGCACTGTCAGCAAAGGTGCACCCGCCCCAGCGGAGGTGATGCCGGGCCAATCACGATGAATTTCGCCTCTTCAGCCACGCTCAACCTGCAAACGCCTGCAGGACCCCGCTACAATGGAAAATTACTCCTCCACCGCCAAAAACTCCGGCAAACTCCCCGGCACCCCTGCCAATCGCGGGTTCGCCTCCCATTCACTCCTTGAACCAAAAGTCCGGAGCGCCGTCCGCTTCACCGAGTCCATCGGATCCCCCCCACCGGGAAGAATGCGGCGGATGGGGTTCTTCTCCGCAGGAAGAATGAGCCATGAATCGGCAAGCCGGCTATCCACCATGGTCTTCTTGCTCCCCCACACGCGCACTTCCGGCTGGCGGAGATCCGCGAGCCACGCCCCTTGCGCATCGGGACGCGCGATCCACCAGCCGCCGGTGTAAGTCCGCAGGGTTTTCGTCGCCGGAAGATCCGTCACCTTGGCAAGTGCCTCCTCGCCTCTTGGATAGACCGTCCAGCGGACCGGACTGGACGGGCCTTCAAAGATCGAACGATACCCCACCCAGAATTCCGTGTCCCGATCCACGACCGCGCGGTGAAAAAGAATATTGCCTGAAACCGGCCCTTCCATGCGGCGGGAGAATTTCGTGCCGCGCCGCGCGAGGTCCGCATCGAAGCCGCGCGAAGCAACGAACTTCATTCCCGCCGCGAGAAGCAGGTAGCCCCCTGCTAAACCGAGGCCCCATTGAAGAACCTTGCGGCGTTTCGACGGCGGCACCGGCTTCGGTTTCTTCGCGCGTGATTTCTTCGCGGGCTTTTCCTCAGGCAGCACGGCGAGCCACACGGCGGTCACGAGAAGCGGAGCCAGGAAAAGCAGATCCCACGAACCGAGCAAATTGAACGTCACGCGTTCGCCCGAGACCGGCCAGAAAACCGGCACGCCAGTCGGCGAGAAGCAATCCAGCAGCAGATGCCCGCTCCACACCGCCGCCACGAACCAGGCCGCCTCCGCCTTGCCGTTCTTCGCCCGTTTCCAGACCCTCGCCAGACCTTCGGTCACTCCCCACGCCAGCAGCGCCATCACCGGCAGCGAATGGCTGATGCCGTTGCCCCATGCCAAGGCCCGGGCGGAATTGAGAAAGAGCAGCGGCGGCAGTTCCAGAATCTCAGGCAAAAGGCCGAGCAAGGCTCCCCAAGCGAGCGCCGTCTTCCCGAGGCGCTTGCCCAGCATCCGTTCTCCCAGCATGGCCCCGAAGGCCGCCTGTGTGATCCAGTTCACGGCGGCAGGATGGGGATTTTTCCCGCTTGGGAAACGCGAAATCGTATTTTCGTCCCGGACGAAGCAGGAACCGCGATCCGCCGGTCTAACAAAAATCGCCAAACCGGCGGATCCGTGTGAAAACCGCTGCCAATGAAGCGATTCCTCCACCTGATCCCGGTGCTCGCCTGCCTCGTCTCGGGCTGCTCCACGCCACTTCCCCTCCCGGGAGTGACCGCGGATCCTGGCATGGCGCTCATGAAGGGCGGCAGCGTGTTCACCTCCCCGGGAGCCGGCCAGTATTCGTACGTAGTGGGTGTGGACGGAAAAATCCTGCCGACCTGGACCGGAGCGCAGGATGTCGCTCCCGGGAAACACCGCTTTGCCTTCGGCGGTTCGCACCCGAATGACATGAAATCCTATCTGGAAACCACGCTGACGGTGAAAGAGGGAGTGGTTTACCTCGTCGAGGCCTCGACCTGGTCGGAAGCGGTGGCAACCTACAGCGTCTATGAACTGCCAGGACGGAAAGAGGTCTACCGGGCCACCGCCCCTCTCATCGCTTCCGGCGACCAGGACGCGGGAGCGAAGATCACCGCCTCGCTGATGTCCAAAGGATGGACACCGCAGTGACCGGTTACAGCAATATTGATACGAATTTATTGGACCGGCGAGCTACGGCGCTGCAACTCGTGCGGAGCGTGGTGACCTGACGGAGGGGAATGGGAGCGGAGCGGACATGGCGGGCCTGACTGACCCAAATCCGCCCGCAAACACTCTTGTCCCCCTCTGGCATGCCCGGGCGTTTTGTCCCCGGTCACTGCGTCGCCACCTTGACCAACAACCCCGTCTTCCTGACATGCCGCAAATTCATCGCATAGAACGTCGCGGCAACCGCACCCCACACCACATTCAGAAACAGCGCGTATTGCACCTGTCCCCACGGAATCGCATGGCCGGATAGCACCGTCCGCATTCCTTCAAAAATGGGAGTGCAAGGCAGACTGTTGGCAATCGGCTGCAGCCACGTCGGCAGCACCGACACCGGATAAAACACCGCGGCCAGCGGCTGGATGAAGAATGGCACCGCCCACGCGAGGCTTTCCGCCGCCTGTCCGAACCGGATGATCAGCGCCGTCGAAATCAATCCCAAAAACCACCCGAAGAGAATCAAATTCCCGAAAAACGGCAGCATCGCGAATCCCAGATCCGTGATCTTGAAGTGATAGGCAAACGCCGCCACCACCGCGAGGATCAGCAGGGTCACCCCCACGCGCAACACCCCCACCACACACGTAGCGGCCACATATTCCACCGTCCTAACAGGAGCGACGAAGACATTCAGAAGATTGCGCGTCCACACGTCTTCCAGGAAAGAAATCGCCACGCCCTGCTGCGAGCGGAAGAGCACATCCCACAGGATCATCCCGCCGATGAGGAAACCGATGGCGACGGGAAATTCCCCCCGCCCTTGGCCTTGCAAATAAGTCGTGAGGAAGCCCCACACCAGCAGATCCACCAGCGGCCAGAACACCAGTTCCACCAGCCGGACCGGATGGCGCGTATAAAGATACAGATAGCGCAGGACTAGCGCGTAAAGGGTATTGAAGGAAAAGGGCATGGGAAGGGTTCCGGTATTTATTTCAGGCCGACGCCTTCGATCTCGCCACGGGCAACGCTGATGAAAAGGTCTTCCAGCGAATCACGGTTGAACTTCTCCGCGATCTCACCGGGAAGCCCCTCCGCGAGCACCTTGCCGCCATGCAGGAAGATGAGCCGGTCGCACACCTCCTCGATGTCCCGCATGTTGTGCGATGTGTAGAGGATGGAAATCCCGTTCTCCTTCTGCAGCTTCCGCAACAGCTTGCGCACCCGGTCGGCGATGTCGGGATCCAGCGAGGCGGTCGGCTCGTCCATCAGCAACAGGCGCGGCTTGTTGAGCAAGGCCTTCGCAAGATTCACCCGGGTCGATTCACCGGCGGACAGCCGGCCCGTGACCGACTTGCGCAGATGGGTGATGTCGAGCAGCTCCAGCAATTCCTCGATCCGCTGCTTCGGCTTCTTCACCGCATAAAGCTTCGCGAAGACCATCAGGTTCTGCCACACCAGCAGGTTGGAAGGCAGCGCCGTGTAGGCGGAGGAAAAATTCACCTGATGCAGGATCTCGATCCGGTGCTTCCATAGATCCAGCCCGAAAACCCGCACGGCCCCCGAGGTCGGCGTGGTGAGACCCAGCAGCAGGTTCATCGCGGTCGTCTTCCCCGCGCCGTTCACCCCCAGCAGTCCCAGCGACTCACCTTCGTTCACGGTGAAGGACAGCCCGTCCAAGGCGGTGAAATCCCCGAAGGTTTTGACGAGTCGGTCCGCTTCGAGAATCACCTTGGGTTCTGGCATCGGCGGAGGCTTGCACAGGCTTGGGGCTTTTCCAGCAACTTTTAGACTGGGAAAGTAATACTCCGGCTTGGGTGCCTCCTCGACG
>CAXTTX010000318.1:0-6727 GCA_964247045.1 uncultured Verrucomicrobiales bacterium
CCGGTCACGGCGCGCATCGAGAGTGCCGCACCGCCGCGGGCGTCGCCATCCAGCTTGGTGAGGATGATGCCGGTGATGCCGACGGCCTCGTCGAAATGGGTGGCGACGGAAACCGCCTGCTGGCCGGTCGCGGAGTCCGCGACGAGCAGCGTTTCCTTCGGCTTCAGGAAAGAATGCAACCGTTTGAGTTCCTCGATGAGTTTCTCATCGATTTCCTGGCGGCCCGCGGTGTCGAAAATGAGGACCGTCCCCTGCTGCCGCTCCGCCCACGCGAGGGCGTCCGTGGCAACCTTCACGACATCCTTTTCGGATGCATCCGGCGTGTAACAGGGCACGTCGATCTGCTTCGCGAGCACCGCCAGTTGGTCGATGGCGGCCGGGCGATAGAGGTCGCAAGCGATCAGCAGGGGCTTGCGGCCTTCCTTCTTCAGACGGTTCGCGAGCTTCGCGGAGGTGGTGGTCTTTCCCGCTCCGTTGAGACCACAGATGAGGATGCGCGCCGGTGGATTGAGGTCCAGTGGCGTCTGGTCGCCACCGAGCAATGCTTCCAACTCGTCATGGAAAATTTTGACGATCTGTTCGCCGGGCTTGATGGACTTCAGCACGTCCTCGCCCATCGCCTTTTCCTTCACCCGGCCGATGAAATCCTTGGCGACGCCGAACTCGACGTCTGCCTCCAGCAGCGCGAGGCGGATTTCGCGCAGGGCATCGGTGATGTTGGTTTCCGAGATCTTTCCCACTCCGCGGAGGTTGCGGAAAGTTTTGTCGAGGCTGTCGGAGAGTGAAGAGAACATGGGATGGAGAAGGTTCGGGGCAGGTTATTCGCCGTCGGGCAGGTAGGCGGATTCGCGGTCGATCTGGAAGGACCAGCGCAGCGGCGTTTCGGGCGCTTTGCCGGTGGTATCCTTCCACGAAATGGAAACTTGGCAAGTGGGCTCGCGCAGGCGGCGGTTCACTTGCCAGGAGAATTTCTTCGTTGCCGTCGCGAAAGCGGCGGGCACCTCGCCGAAGCCGGAAACCTTCATCGAAAGCGTCGCGGCATCGATGTTCTCCACCTTGGAGAGATCGGCCGAAATCTCCGGGAGGCGGGAGTTGATGATCGCGCCTGCCTGGGGCGAGACGGGATAGGGCGTGGTCGGGACGGAGGCGGTGGGATCGCCCCCGGAGCCGGGTGCGCCGGGAGCGGGCGCATTCGCATCGCGGAAGCTGGTGGCCATGCGGAAATTCGTATCGTCGTTGCCGTAGATGATGTAGCGAGGCAGCGTCTGGTTCGGCAGTGCCCGTTTGATCTTCCCGGGGATAACGGTGAACATCTGGGTATAGCCGAATTCCTCGCCCAGCTTGTACATCTCCTCGGTGTGGAAGCCGCCGGGGTAGGCGTAGGTGGTGGCCTTCACCTTGAACTTTTCCTCAATGAAGCGCTTCGACTCGCCCATCTCCTTGCGCAGGTAGCCGTCATAGGCCTCGGGGCCTTTCTTGCGATAGCTCTTGAAGGTGATCGGATAGGCGTGGCTGACCGAGTGGCTGCCCAGGCTGGCGCCATTCTTCACCATCTCCTCGATCATCGGGGTGGTCAGCGCCTTGCCACCGCCATCGACGTAGTTCTTGTAAAGATAGATGGTGAAGGGGAATCCGAACTCCTTGAGGACGGGATAGGCGTCCGTGTAGACCGACTTCCAGCCATCGTCGAAGGTCAGGAGGATGGCGTTCTTCGGGATCTCCCTCTCGCCCTTTTTCCAAGCGATGAAATCCTCGATGGGGATGACCTTGAGGCCGAGTTGGCGGATGGTCTCCATCTGCTTGCGGAACTTCGAGGTGTGGATCCGCATGGCCGTCTCGGTCTGGGCCTCGGCAAGTTCATGATAGCCGAGGATCGAGACGCGCGTGCCATCGTCCGGGATGGTGGAGTCTTCCGCCGCGGGAGGGGCGACCGGAGCTTCCGAGGGCGTGACAGCGGGTGCCACCGGGGAGGCTGCGGGGGCCGTGGCAGGAGCGGGTGCCGGAGCCGCCGCAGGTTCCTGGGCATGGAGGAAACCGGCGAGGAGGGGGAACAGGATGAAGGTTTTCGCGATCAACGGAGGGACTTTACGGACGAGCTCCGGAGATGGGAAGCCCCAAGAGGAGCCGGATTTCCCCTGCGGCGGGGCGGGAAAAATCTCCCGGCCCCGTTGAAAACGAGCGGCCTGGGACTGGAAATCGTGTCAAATCCGCGCGTGGATCGTGAAGGTCACTTCAAATCGGCGACCGCCTTGAGCACTGCCTGTTGGACGGGCGCCGTGCCGACGTTGCCGAGGTGACCTCCGTTCGGGAACACGGTCACATGGGAACTGCCCAGGGTGGACTTGAGCCACGAGACATCGCCCGGTCCCAGCAGGAAGTCATTGGCATTCACGATGGCGCGGACCTTGGGATTCGATTGCAGGCCACCGCCGAAATTTTTGAGATCCGCCTCACGCCGGAATTTTGCGGCATCCACCCCACGCGCCTTGTAGTAGGGTAGGGCGAACTTGGTGAAGTAGTCCTGGAAGGAGTAGCTGTAAAGTTCCCGGTAGAGCGGTTCACGCTTCCACGGGTTGATGGGAGTTTGGATGACTCCCATGTTTTCACGGGACTGGCTGCTGTAGAGCGCGTCGCGGAGCGTGAGGCGGAAGGAAAGCCCGACCATGTACTGCGACTCGATCTTGTCAAAGGGCAGCACCTTCGTATCCACCACATCCGGCGGTGCCTGCGCGAGTTTCGCCGCCTTGTGGACCGCGTTGTTGATACGCTCCTGGCGGGTGGCCGCGGGCCAGGCCATGGGCGCGTTGAAAAAGCGGTCCACATTGCCAATGCCGTGGAAGAGGTTCACCGGGGTATCGACCGCCACGTAGCGGTCGAAGTGGAGCATGTCGGTGCCGGTCTTCTTCTCGCGTGCCGCCAGATAGAGCGTCTGGTAGCCGCCCATCGAGCAGCCGATGAGCGCGCGCTTGCCGAAGCTGCCGGGATATCTGTCCGAGAGTTGACGGTCGATGGCGGTCAGGGAGACCAGCAGATCCTGGTTGTCCACGGCCGGATAGCCCGGAAGGGAAACCGTCGAGGCATGCTCCATGAACTCCGGGTGGAACAGGCCGGTGGTCGTCACCACGGAAAATCCATTTCGATAGAGGGACTCCGCCAGCGACATGTTGATCGGCGAGAGACGGTGGGAGCTGAGGCCCGGGGTGATGTAGACCAGCGGCGCCGGCGCGTCCTGCATCCACAGGTTGTATTTCAATTTCCGGCCGGTGGAGGGCAGCTTGACGCTTCTTTCGTCGGTGTAGCTGGCGAACTCGGGGTCCTGCGTCTTGATGGTGGCGACACCGAAGGTTTCCAGCGTGGCAGGGTCGATGCCATCGTGCTTGGTCCAGTCAGGGGCTTCTTCCCTTGAGGCGTAGGTCCAGACGTACTTCGTGCTGGAATAGGGATCCGCCTCGGTCTTCACGAAGCGGATGATATCCTCGGAAACCCCAGCCATGTCGTTGAAGGTGACCCCCATCGAGACATAAGGCAGCGGCTCCTGATAGCTGAGCGGATTCGCGAGCGTGTCACCGCCACGACCGACCGCGTGCAGGTCGTCGGTAGGACCAACGACGGGTGCCATGAGGAAGATGTTCGGCTTCCATCCCCAACCGCTGAAAGTTTGGGCAAAGCTGGCATCCGATTTCGGAATGCCCCATTTGGTGGCGGGATCAAAGAAACCGGCGAGACCCACGGTGGTGTTCGTGAGGAAGCGCACCGATTCATCTCCGGCGCCCTTCCAACGGCCTTGCAGGACGTTGTTCACCAGGCGTCCCGGGTAGGCGACGTTGTGGCCGAATTTCGCGATGGACTTGCGGACCGGCGGACGGACGAAGGTCCGATAGGCACGGCCCGTCGGTTGCACGACACCTACGAGCAGGCCGTAGTTGACGCCGGACATCACCCGGTTCGCGGGCTCGATCGGGTCGGCGGTAATGTCCGGCAGCGGGGTTCCCTGCGAAGTGGGGTTCTGCAGCGGGGGCGCGCATGCGGCCAGCAGCGAAACGAGCGCCAGCGAGGAATGCCAAGGCCGGATCATACGGCGATTGGACTTGCTTTGGGACGATGTTGGGGAGAACCGGCGGACGCTCATGATATAGAATAGATGGGAAAATCGGCCGGAAACGGGCTGGGCAGACGGATGACTGCCGCACGGCTTGTCCCTTCGCCGCACGGATGTCAAGCACTGCCAAGCCCCGGGGCCGGTCAGGTGGAGGCTATTTTCACCAGCAAGTCATCGCTGTCAACTTGGTCGCCCTTTTTGACCAGAATCTCGGAAATCGTGCCGTCGGCACCCGCGCTGACCGTGGTGAGCATCTTCATGGCCTCCAGGACCACCAGCTTGTCACCCGCCTTCACCTCCTGGCCGAGGGTCACCGCGACCTCGGTGACCATGCCGGGCATGGGCGCGCAGGCTTGGGCCGGGTTGTCGGGCTCGCCCTTCGCCCGCGCGGCGATGGACGTGGAAACCAGCGACTTGTCCGCCACGATGGATTCGCGCGGCATGCCGTTCAGCTCGTAGAACAGCGCCCGGCGTCCGGCAGAGTCTGCCTCGCCGATGGATATCAGCTTGATGATGAGGATCTTCCCTTCGTCGATCTCGATCTCGATTTCCTCGCCGATGTGCAGGCCGTAGAAAAAGGCGGGGGTCGGCAGGCTGCTCAGGTCATCGTATTTCCCGCGGAAGGCCATGAAGTCCGCGAAGACCTGCGGGTACATCAGGTGGGAATACAGGTCGTCGTCATTCGCCGGGCGGCCCAGCGTTTTGGCCAGTTCCGCGCGGGTGGCTTCCAGATCGATGGCCGCCGCGAGTTCGCCGGGGCGCTTGGTGGTCGCCTTCTTGTTGCCGAGGACGACCTTCTGCACATCCGCAGGCCAGCCGCCGTCCGGTTGGCCGAGGCCGCCGGATAGCATGTCGATGACGCTCTCCGGGAAATCCATCGAGCCGGGCTTCAGCTTCGGCACATCCGCCGCCTTCATGCCCCGGGTGACGAGGAACATGCACATGTCGCCCACCACCTTGGAGGACGGCGTCACCTTCACGATGTCTCCGAAAAGCTGGTTCACCTCCGCATACGTGCGGGCAATTTCCCGCCAGCGGTGGCCCAGGCCCATCGCGTTCGCCTGCTCCCGCAGGTTGGTGTATTGGCCGCCGGGCATCTCGTGCTCGTAAACCTCCGCCGTGCCGGAACGCGGCGCGGAATCGAAGGGCTGATAGAACGACAGCACGTGTTCCCAGTAGTCCGAGAACTCGTTCAGCGCGTCGAAGTCCATCCCGGGGTCGCGCCCCGTGCTCGCCAGCGCGGCAGCCACCGAGTTGAGATTCGGCTGCGAGGTGGAGCCGGACATCGAGGAAATCGCCAGGTCAACGATATCGACGCCCGCCTTCGAGGCGGCAAGCACCGAGGCGGCATTGATGCCGGAAGTATCGTGCGTGTGGAAATGCACCGGAATGCCGATTTCCTCCTTCAGCGCGGCGACGAGCTTCCAGGCGGCGTGGGGTTTGCAAAGCCCGGCCATGTCCTTGATGCAAAGCATGTGCGCGCCCATGCGCTCCACCTCCTTCGCCTTGTCGATGTAGTATTTCAGCGAATACTTGTCGCGGCGGGTGTCGGTGATGTCGCCGGTATAACAGATCGCCGCCTCGCAGATGGACTTGCCATGGTCGCGCACGGCTTCCATCGCCACCTTCATGTTGGGGAGGTAGTTCAGCGAATCGAAGATCCGGAAGATGTCCATCCCGGAGTCCGCCGCGTGTTTCACGAAACCGGCGACCACATTGTCCGGATAATTCGAGTAACCCACCGCGTTCGAGCCACGGAAAAGCATCTGGAAGCAGATGTTCGGAACCTTCTCGCGCAGGCGGCGCAGGCGGTCCCACGGGCACTCGCTCAGGAAGCGCATCGCCGTGTCGAACGTGGCACCGCCCCACATTTCCAGTGAGAACAGCTGCGGCAGCCGGTGCGCGACCGCCTCCGCCACCCGTAGCATGTCGAAGCTCCGCATCCGCGTGGCGATGAGCGACTGGTGGGCATCCCGGAAAGTGGTGTCCGTGATGAGAAGCCGCTCCTCGTTGAGTATCCATTGCGCGAACTTCTCCGGTCCGAGTTCCAAGAGGATATCCCGGCTGCCACGCGGAATCTTCGCCTGGTGCTCGATGACCATGGAATTCGGCACCAGCGCCTTCGGCAGCGCGGCGGCCGGTTTCCAGCCCTTGGTATGGACGTTCCCGTTGAGGGTGATGTCGGATAGATACGAAAGCGTGCGCGTCGCACGGTCGCGGCGGCGCTTGAACTGGAACAGCTCCGTCTTGGTATCGATCAGCTTGGTATGCGCCTGCCCGCTGCGGAAGGTTTCATCAGCGATGACGTTTTCCAGAAAGGGAATGTTCGTCTTCACCCCGCGGATCCGGAACTCACGCAACGCGCGGTCCATCCGCTGGCAGGCCACCGGGAAATTCCGGCCCATCGCCGTGACCTTCACCAGCATCGAGTCGTAATAGGGCGTCACCACCGATCCCGCGTCACCCGAGGCCGCGTCCAGCCGGATGCCGAAGCCCGCCGCAGAGCGATAATTCAAAATGCGCCCGTAGTCCGGCGCGAAATTTTTCTCCGGATCTTCCGTCGTCACCCGGCACTGGATCGCGAAACCATTGCAAGGAATCTGGTCCTGCGGCGGCAGCGCGATTTCC
>CAXTTX010000319.1:0-3204 GCA_964247045.1 uncultured Verrucomicrobiales bacterium
TCCGTCTTTGAGAGGGTCGATGGCCATGGTCCGGGGGAAGCGAAACCCGCAGGGGTGGTGGGTGTCACGCTTTTGTCGGGAAAGGGGCGGCGAAATTCCCGCAAATCCCGTTTGCCACGCCGGTCACATGGGTTTATGGAGCGGGCATGTCAATTGTCGCCGAGGAATCCGCCGTGATCGAGAAAACCCGTGAACTGTGCGAGGCAATCGCCAGTGATCCTTCCTTTTTGAAACTCCAGGCGAGCGTGGAGCGCTTCTTGAGCGACGACGCGGCGCGGCTGCAGTATCAGAGCGTGCATGAGCGGGGCGAGGAACTGCACCACAAGCAGCATGCCGGAATCGAGCTGGGAGCGGCGGAGATCCGCGAGTTCGAGAAGGCTCGCGACGCGCTGTTTGAGAATGAGGTCGCCCGCGAGTTCCTTTCTGCCCAGCGGGAGTTGGAGAACCTGCAGAAGGAGATCGGCAAGTACGTTGGCAGCACGATTGAAAACGGCCGCGTGCCGACGGCGGACGAGCTTGCCGAAGCGTCGAGCGGTGGTTGCTGTGGCGGCCACGGTGGTGGCGGGTGCGGCTGCTAATTGGCTTCAAGGATTTTACCGGCCCGCCATCCACATGGGACGGCGGGCTTTTTTGTGGCTGGACCATGGGGCGGAAAATAGTCGCTGCGCCAATCACGGCGCGGCGGGCCGCCACGCCCTACCGGTCTTCAGGCGGGGCCGGAGGGCTTTCGGCGGAGGAGGGCGGCCGCTGGCGGGTCGAGGAAGACGCGGACGGCGGGGTGGGTCTGGAGATAGGAGGCAGGGACGCGGGAGGTGACTTCCCCTTCGACGGCGCGGCGGACGATGCGGCGCTTGCGGGAACCCCAGGCCATCATGATGACGTTGCGGGCTCCCATGATGGTCTTGCAGCCCATGGTCAGGGCGCGTGTGGGAACTTTCTCGGTGCCCGTCCAGTTCAGGGCCAGGTCATCGCGGGTCTGCTCGTCGAGCTGGACCGGGCGGGTAACGGATTCGATGTCGGAACCCGGCTCGTTGAAACCGATGTGGCCATTGCGGCCAATGCCGAGGATCTGGATGTCAATGCCACCGGCGGCCTTGATTTCTTTTTCGTAGGCGGAGCAGGTGGAGGCGATCTTATCCTGGGGAACGAGGCCGGGGAGGAAATGGATGTTTTTCACCGGGATGTCGACGTGGTCGAAGAAATGCCGGTGCATGAAGGAGCGAAAACTGGCGGCGTGGCCGCTCGGCAGGCCGAGGTATTCGTCCAGGTTGAAGGTGACGACATTGCCGAAGCTGAGGCCTTCTTCCTGATAGAGATAGATGAGTTCCTCGTACAGGGGCAGGACGGTCCGGCCGGTGGCAAGACCGAGAACGACATTGCGGCCGAGGGTGGCCCGCTCGCGGATCAACTGGGCGATATTCGCTGCGGCCTGTGCGCTGGCGGAATCGGGGTTTTCGAAAACCCGATGGCGGATGGCGTTTTCCATGGCGGGGGGGCGGGTGCGACTAGTCTTCAATTTCGACAATGAGGTTGATTTCGACCGCGACGTTGAGGGGGAGGGCGGCGGCACCAAGGGCGGTGCGGGAGTGCTTGCCCCTGTCACCGAAGATTTCGACGAGTAATTCCGATGCGCCATTCACGACCTGGGGGTGGCCGTGAAAGTCGGGCTCGGAATTGACGAAGCCGCCGAGTGAAACGATTTGCCTGACCTTGTCGAGCGAGCCGATCTCGTCCTGAATGACGGCGAGGCGGTTGAGGATGATCATGCGAGCGCCCTCCTTCGCCTCTTCGATGGAGACGTCCGAGGGAACCTTGCCGATGACCTTCTTGTCACCATCGATGGGCAGGCCACCTGATAGATACAGCAGGTTGCCGCTGCGGACGCAGTTGACGTAGGCGGCGACGGGGGCAGGAACGGCGGGCAGGGTGAGTCCGAGGGAGGCGAGTTTATCAGTGATGCTCATGAGGGGATGCCGGTGCGGTGGCGGGAACGACGGGCGTGGGGGGAGCCACGGGGAAATCGTCGGTCAAAAGGGAGACGAGCTGTTTGCCGGAATTGGTGAGAGTGGCGGCGTTGCCGGTACCTGTGATCAGGTTGCGTGTCAGATAGCTGTGGGGAAGGGTGGACGGGCGGATGGAAGTGACGACGGGCATGGCAACTTCCCGCTGGCTGGGATTGAAGGCCAGGGGCAGGCCGGTGTTGCTGAAGCTGATCTCCCAAGAGGGGCAGTTCTCCACCGGAGCGACACGGATGATCCACGGATAGCGTTTGACGAAATCCGGCGTACCCCTGGAAGGGACGGTAACCTTGAAATAGACCGGGGTGGAGGCGATGAAGTCGCTGAACTCGAGTTCCGGATTGGTCTTGTGTTCGATGAAGAAACGGGCCGCGTCGCCACCGGTGATGTTCATGCCATTGTAGTTGCCCTGTCGATTGACGCCGCCGCCGAATTTCTTGTGCCAGTCCTCATAGCGGGCGCTCATGAGCATGCCGATTTCCAAGTGGCAATGGGCGCGGGTGCGGTCGATTCCGGCACCGGTGAAACCCATGCGGCCGAGGACGGCGCCGGGACCGACCTTGTCACCGGGCTTCACGCGGATTTCCGATAGATGGGCGTAAAGGGAAAGCACGGCGGAGTTTTCCCACTGGTGCTCGACGACCACGTATTTGCCGTAGTTGCTTTGACCGGCAACGGGGCTGATGTGGACGACCTGGCCTTCGGCGATGGCGCAGACATCATCAAGCGGGTTGCCCTTGGCATCGCGGTGCATGGGGCAGATGTCGATGCCCTCGTGGAACTTGGTGAGGACCACCTCGCCATTGAGACGGACGGCATTGCGGACGAAGCCGAAGCAACCGGCTTCCCAAGGCTTGCTGGCGACGCCCTCGAAGGTGCGGTCCACGTACATGAAGAACTTGTCGTTCTCGCCGGTGAAGAGGTGCTGGTTCCCGGTGGGGAGGCGGAGGTCGAGCGGCTGCGAGGCCAGCAGTCCGGCGAAGCAGAGGAGAAGGAGGAAAATCCGGGTCATCGGTCAGTTGATCGGCTGGTCCTTTTCCTTGTCCTTTTTCTTCTTCTTTTGTCCTTCCTCGCCGATGCGGGGGAACTCCTTGTCGAGAATTTCGATATCGGCGAGGGTGACGCCCTTCCAGATGACCCACTTGTTGTCGTTCACCTGCTTGTCGATGATGACACCGTCGACGAC
>CAXTTX010000319.1:3214-6709 GCA_964247045.1 uncultured Verrucomicrobiales bacterium
CGACACGGCCGTTGACGCGGGCAACCATGCAGAGGTTCGTGCTGGCATTGGTGACGGCGGCGAGGCGGTTGGCGACGGAGGGCTTGAATTTGATGACCATGCCGTAGTCCCCGGAGTCGGAGGGGAAGGGGCTGAAGGACATCACGTCCTGGGTGCCCATTTCCGACATCCGGCGGAACCAGCGCATTTTACCGTTCGCCTGCTGGTTGAAGATCATTTTCGGGTTGTCCGTCGCCTCGGTCTCGAGGTGGAGGGTGATGGAGGCGGCGTTCTCCTTTTTCCCGCTGCCGAAGGCGGAAGGCGCGAAGGCCAGAAGGGCCATCATGGCGAGCGCGGCGAGACGGGTTTGCATGCGGGAGTGAAACAGAGCGAGATGGCGGGCCGGAAGGAAAATCGGGGTGAAAAATCGGAACTGAGGGCGGCGGCGGCTGGGATAAGAAGAGCTTGGGTTCATAAAGCCGGAAAAGCCGGGGAAATCGTTTGGAGGCGCACTGAAGGCGGAAAATGTCCACTTTTGTCCACCGATTTTCAATCAAAACGGCTCTTTTGCGGCATCTACATATTTTATATCCAAGAAGTTGTGTGTGTTTTTCCGGAAATTGATGTGGGTTTTGGCTGTACTCGGGCGGATTTGGCGGGGAAGTGGCATGGCTGAAGGTATTTTAGGCGGAACGAGGGAGTGTTTCCACCGAAAATGACGTGGGAAGGTAGTACCGGGGAAGGAGGGTGGGTTTCCTGCTTCCAAAGGGCCGGGGTGTTAGATCCATGGTTCAATGACGGTCCGTGAATTGGTTGAGGATACCGCGGCCTGCGACCCGGCCATTCTTTGCCAAGGCCACGAAGGCCTGAGGCCGGTATGACGGCGGGCGGCAGGCCCAACAGGGGGGAAGGGTGAGTGAACAAGGTGTCTATCTGATAGAACAATGCGTTTGCCGGGAAGGGTGATTTGAGGTAGGAAAGGGGCGCACTCCTTCATGTCGATTTTACCGCGCCGGGTTTTGATTCATGACCAGATGGTGGCGCTCCTCCGGGAGGGAATCACCACCGGGCGTTGGGTCGATGAGATGCCGAGCGAAGGGGAGCTTTGCCGGGAATTCCAGGTGAGCCGGATGACCCTGCGGAAGGCGCTGGCGGAGCTGGCGAATGAGAATTGGCTGACGCTGGGAGGAAGGGGACGGTTTCACAAGATTCACCATCGCAGGGCAGCGAGCCGCAACGAGGTGACGGGGACGGTCATCCGGGTTTTGGTACCCTACGGGCTTTCCGAATTGGGGAGCACGAGCCACGTGCAGTTCGAGACGCTGATCAAGCGGGTTTCAGCAGCGGGCTACCGGGTGGAGTTCGAGCATCATCCGCATTTGTTCGAGAAGTTCAGCGCGACGCATCTGGCGCGGCTGGAGGCGCTGCCGGATACGGCGGCGTGGCTGCTGCTGTATGCGACGGAGCCGATCCAGAGGTGGTTCCAGGAAAGCGGGAAGCCGACGGTGGTGGTGGGAATGCTCCATGAGGGAATCAGCTTGCCACACGTTTATTCGGACTCGCAGGCGACGGCGCGGCATGCGGCGGGCCTGTTGTGCGCGCGGGGGCACAAGGAACTGGTTTATTTCATCGCGAGGATCACCAGTGTCAGCGACCGATTGATGTCAGAGGTGTTTGTGGGGGAAGCAGGACGGTTGGGCGCGCGGGCGCGGATCGTGCAGCATGAGGCGGATGCGACGTCGGTGGTGAAGGCTTTGGTGGAAGCGATGAAATCCAAGCCGACTCCGACGGCATGTTTTTCCTCATGTGCGGAGCATTGCGTGGCGATCCTGTGTGCCTTGCAGGCGGGTGGGGTGAAGGTGCCGTCGCAGGTATCGGTGGTTTCAGGGTGGGATGAGTTGTGTCTTGAGTTCACGTATCCGCTGATGGCGCGTTACCGGACGGACGGGGTGAAGCTGGGGAAGAAGACGGCAGAGATGTTGTTAGGGGTGATCCATCATGGGACAGGGAGGACGCAGGGGTTCGCGGTGATGCCGGAGTATCTCGAGGGAGGGACGCTGGGGGCGGGGCCGGGGAAGACATAAGACGCAAGGGAAGACATAAGACGCAAGATTTGGAGACACAAGAGGGGGAAGAAGGGAGAAGCGAGATTTGGGTACGATCGTATTAACGAAGACCGGGGAAGGAAGAGGTATGGGAGGGGGATGAGAGGCGGGACTGCCGGAGGGTAGGTGGCCCAACCGAGACGATGGCTGTATCGTCGGCGCGGCGGGACGCCACGCCCTACCGTTGCAACGCAAGACGGGCACCCCGGTTTCCCGGGATGCCCGCCTGCCTTAACCGCCGATTATCCGATGAAAATGGCTAGGGAAAACCGGATCGTGGTTAGGGAAGAGCGATCCGGTAGAAGACCTTGGTGGCGCCGGGCAGCGGGGATGGATCGGTCCAGGTGCCGGTGACACCGGTGGCGACGACGGTGGCGACATCCTCCCAAGTGCCGAGGGTGGTAGTGCGCTGGATCACGAAGGTGACGCCGGCCGCGGCGGGCCAGGTGAGCGAACCATCGGCTGCGACGCGGGTGGCGGCGAAGCGCGAGGTGCCGTTGGCGGGATTGAGGCCGAGGCGGAATTCAGCGAGGTTGGGGGTGCCATCCTTGTCGAAGTCTCCGGTGGCGGTTTCGGCGAGGTTGCCGGTGCCGAACCAGGTGGTTTCCCACGTATCCAGCATGCCATCGTTGTCCGAATCCAGGCTCCCTTCCGGGAACAGATAGGAGGTGGCGGGAAGGACCGAAGGGCTGATGCGCACCTCGTCGATGTAACCCGAAAATGGATCGGCATCGGCGCCGTTCCACTTGCCAAGGCCGACGACCCAAGGAGCATTGTTGCCCGCAAAGGTATAGTAAGGACCGGCGATGACGGTGGTGGCTTCCAAGGTGTAAGCGGTTTCACCGGCTGTCTTGAGCCAGAGCTTCATCTCGGTGTTGCTCGCGGTGACCACGGCGTTGAACCAGGTGCCCGTGGTGATGGCCCGGGCGCTGACGGCTTCCTTGGCGGTGCCGGCTCCATCGACGATGCCGGCGATGAGCTTGCTGTCGGCCGCACGGATCTTCATGGAAAACGGCCCTTGGCCGGCGATCGGGTTGCCGGACTTGCTGACCACCACCTGCCAGACGCCGGTGGCGTTGGTGTTGAAGCTGGCTTCAATCGTGAAGGCATTGAAGGTGTAGCTGTTCACACCGACACCGCCGGTGGTGTAAACGTTGTCCGTGAGGAACAGGTTGCCACGGTCGGGAGTGATGAGGAGTGAAGCGGTATTCGCCGCGGAAGTCAGCGGAACGACCGGGGCAGGCACCACCGTGGTGTAGGTGGGGGAAGTGTAGTCCCGCCAGGTCATCATGTGGTTGGCCATGCCGCTGGAGTCGAGGACGGTGTTGGTCTGGTTGCCGCCGCTGTTGTCTCCAACAGGCACAACCCCGGTGGTCCGTTCTTCAAAGCGCCAGTAGGCGAGGGCGCTGGG
>CAXTTX010000320.1:0-6686 GCA_964247045.1 uncultured Verrucomicrobiales bacterium
CTCAGACCAGCCCTTGGCAAGAACTTGGAAGTCCGACAGCCTGCATAGACCGCCGCTACAGTTACAAGATCACTCAAGCTGGAAAACCAGGCGGAGGAATTTCGTGGAGGCGGGGTCGCTGACTTCAAAGATCACACGTTCAAAGCCGGATGGGACGCCAGTCTGGCTGACTCCTGTGAGTTTGGTGACTCCAACGGAGGTCCATGATCCGGGATCGGCCAGATTCGAAGTGGTCTGCGCCACGGCGGTAAGAGCCGTGTCGGAGATCCTGACAACGGCGCTGATCTGCAGGCCGCCGGAGATTTTCGTGACGCCGGTGGCTGTCGCCGTGCGATCTGATAGAGCCGGGGATCCTCCCAGGGCATATTCCGCCAGGTCGGTCAGTCCGTCGAAGTCGCCATCCCCGCTGAAGTTGGAGAGGCCGTAAAGGGCGAGCCAAGTGGACGAAGGGGAAGCTGCCGATGGGGTGATGGAGAGTTTGTCCAACTGGATATTCCCGCTCACCTTGGTCGTGTATTTGAACAGCACAAAGCGTGTGGACGAGGCAAGTGTGTCGGTGAAGGCCTGGTCAACGTTGGTTTTATTGGTGACCGCCCGGAGTTCGGTGAAAGTGACGTTGTCGGGCGACTGGAGGATCTGGAAAAGTCCTTCCGCGAATGTGCCGGTCGAAGGATTGGCCTTGAGGTTGTAGGAAAGCGTGTTCCCCGGGCCATCGAATGCGACGGTGAGCTGGTCTCCAGTGTCGTCGAATTTGGCTGAACCGGTGCCGGTGTCGCCGCCGAGGCTGGAAGCGTAGGGGGAGCCAAGAAATTGACCGGAGAAGCCTACCGAGGGAAGGGGATTCCATGGACCACCGTAGGCGAGTGGCAAAGATGCCGGTGCGATCACGGGGTCATTGTCCGTCACGGTCGCGGCAAGGTCCGTTTGACCGAGGGTGGAGTAGTAGGGATCCGTGGTGGTGAGGGTATGATGGATCGTTACCGTCTGGGTGGTTTCATAAACCGCATCGTTCACGGCGGTCACCGTGACCTCGACGGGTTGGTTCCAGTTTGCCGTTGTGAAGGTGACGGTGGAGGGATTGGTGGTGAGCTGGCTGCCGGGGTCGGAGGTGATATTGACCACGACGTCCGCGGTGGGCTGGCTGGTGAGCGTGAGATGATAGGTATCGGTCGCACCACCTTCCTCTACGGCGACGGACGTCTCGTCGGTCTTCAACGAACCCCAGATCAGCGCGAGGTATTCCGGATGGTCGATGAAAGGGTTGCGGTTGTGCTGGAGTCCGTAGGTCACCTGGTTGCGCCGCCGCTCCTCGTCGCTCACCGGGTCATCCTCCGCCCATTTGAGCAAGGTGGTGAGCTTGGCAAACACCCCCGCGGCGGCGGTGGGGGTGTTGGAAATTTCCAAATCGAGTGTCAGCGCCTCGGTCCCGTCATAGCGGGTCGCCATGTAAAACATCGCCCGGGCGAGATCACCCTTTTCAACAGTCCGGGGCTCGAATGAGTCGCTGTCGTAGCTACAGGCAGGAGCCAGGGGAGGGACGGTGCCCGTTCCCGTGGTCTCGTCGTAATACTTGTTGCTGCGCTGGTTGTTGACTGTTTGGTAAGTGGGCCGGAGGTTGAATAGATCGGTGAAATCCGGGCCCGCGTCGCCATCGGTGCTGCCGGGATTGACGTTCGTGGGATCCAGCCCGAAAGAATCCGGCCAGGCGTGCTCCTTGCTAAAAGTCGTGTCCGGATCAGCACCGACGAAGTAGGCGGCGGTTTTCGCGACCGAGTTCCCGGAATAGACCAAAATGACGTTGCTGGTGTTGGCTGGGTCTTCGTAGATCGTCCGCAGGGCATTCAGGGTATTGCCGTAGGTGAATTGGACGTGGCCGTTCTTGATGATGGAGTTGAGCGCGGACTTGAGGGGAGCACCAGCCAGCCCCGTGGCCGGCGCGTAATAGCCGACGGGTGGCGAGTAGGCGTCCTCGTCGTCCGTCACCGTAACGTTCGTGGATACGGTTCCCATCCCCACCGCAGTGGCTTGGAGCGAGACCGTCTGGGTTCCGTCGAAGACCAGGTCATCGACGGCATTGATTGGGAAAGTGACCGAGGTGCCTCCCGCCGGGATAATGGCGGGATTCGGGCTGCCCACGACTGCCTCGCTGGTATCGCCCGAGACCAAGGTAACGGAGGTGTCGGCGACCACCGGTTCCAGGCTTGTCACCGTCACCACGGAGGCATTCGCTCCGGCAGACTCGCTGAAACTGGCGGGTGCGGCGGAAATCACCAATGAGGTGCTGGCGGTATTTCCGGTGACCGAAATGTTGTCGATCGCCAGACCGGAGCTGTTGCCGGTCTCGGTGCCCCGCCAGGTGGCCCAACGGATTTGGAGGTTCGCCTGGTTCTCCGCCGCGGGTGGTAGCGTGGCCGAGACGGTGGTCTTCACCCCTGTGGTGCCTCCCGCCTGGGAATAGGGATTGATACCCGAGGTTGGGGTGATGGTAGTCCATGTTCCACTGCTGCCGATGCGGTATTGGCAGACGGTGCCGACCGTGCGCGGTTGGGCGCTGATCATTTCCACGTCGTAGCCGAGAACGATGCCAATCCTTCCAACGGTGTTCACGGCGACGGCGAGTTGGTTCACGCCGTTCGTTGCGTTGCTGCTGGTTTGAATGTAAAAACGGGCATTGCTCGACTCCGCGTATCCAGACGACCCGCCAGCGCCGCCGGGAGTTACCGGGGTGGTTCTGGCGGTAAGCGTGGAATCGGCGGTCGGGCTGCTGCTGGCCGCATCTGCCACCACGTCGATGTTTGCCCCATTGAGTCCACCCCAGGCGGCTACCCCTGCGGGCAGGGCGGTGAATGCGGCTGTCCCGAAATTCTGCGAATAGGGGAGCGGCTGCGGCGTAGGCGCG
Source organism: uncultured Verrucomicrobiales bacterium (assembly GCA_964247045.1). Taxonomy (GTDB): domain Bacteria; phylum Verrucomicrobiota; class Verrucomicrobiia; order Verrucomicrobiales; family Akkermansiaceae; genus Luteolibacter. Next base: position 2,900 of record CAXTTX010000320.1, read on the forward strand.
GTTTGGGCGCGGAGCGAGGCAGGCAATCCCGCGACGACGAGAAGGCAGGCAATGGATCTTGAAAGCGGCGATGAAAACATGGGGTTCCGGAATGAGGACTTGGGAAGGGTGAACGTGGGTTTTCCCAGGGAACTGCGAGAAAGATGCAGAGCATGGAGCGTTCCGCATGCAATATTTCTTATGTCGGGGCGTATCAGAGGGTTGCCCCAAATGAACACGTCAGTCGCGAAAATTTTTGTTACATTCCTGTTATCAATAGTCTTCGGGGTTCTTGCCCCTTTGCCAAGTGCCGTTGCGGCGGAGGCGGCGGTGAAAAAAAAGATCATTTTCGTCGCCGGGAGTCCGAGCCACCCCGCAGGGGAACACGAGCACCGGGCCGGGTCGATGTTGCTGGCGGACCACTTGAACAAGAGCGGGTTGCCGGTGGAGGCGGTGGTGACGACGAACGGCTGGCCGAAGGACGAGGGGATTTTTGACGCGGCGGCATCAGTCGTGATTTATTCCGATGGCGGTGGTGGGCATCCGGCCATGGAACACTTCGGGACGCTGGAGAAGCTTGCGAAGAAGGGAGTGGGGATCGGCTGCATCCATTACGCCGTGGAGGTGCCGAAGGGGGAGCCGGGGAAAAATTTTCTGGATCTCATCGGCGGGTACTTCGAGTCCGATTGGTCGGTGAATCCGCACTGGGACGCCTCCTTCAAGCTGCCGAAGCACGCGGTGACGCGGGGCATCATGATTTCAAGATCCGGGACGAGTGGTACTTTCACATGCGCTTCCGGGAGAAGATGCAGGGCGTCACGCCGATTCTCACGGATCTTCCGCCGCCGGACACTCTGACGCGGCGGGATGGTCCGCACGAGGGGAACCCCGCTGTCCGTGAGGCGGTGCTGGAGCGGAAGGAACCGCAGCACGTGATGTGGGTGTTTGATAGTCCGGCGTCAGCGGGGCGGGGGCGTTCGTTCGGGTTTACCGGCGGGCATTTCCACAAGAACTGGCAGCAGGACGACAACCGGCGGGTGGTGTTGAATGCGATCGTGTGGATTTCGGGGCTGGAGGTGCCGAAGGACGGGGTGATGTCGAAGACGCCGACGGATGAGGAGATGAAGGCGAATCTGGATGAGAAGTAATTTGGACGAAAAGCGAGTGCTGGCGCCACTGTAGCGGCGGTCTATGATTGAGGACCTTCGTCCTCCATCTTCGATTGCCGATGGCTGTTAGGGTATTCTCCGGGTGGCATGGCGTCAACTTTAAGGCCGCCCCATTCAAGCCAGCGCCACACGCGTTGCCTGAGAGCATAGGCAGGCCGGACAACGCATTGCGATCATCCAGCGACGGTCATAGACCGACGCTACAGTTTCCTCACGCCGCCGGCGGTTCCGGCTCACCCACCGGCTCAGGCACGATCCTGGTGAGCGCACGCTTCATCTGTTCCTCGTCGAGTTCCCCGGTCCACTTGGCGACGACGACAGTGGCAACGCCGTTGCCGACGAGATTTGTCAGCGCGCGGGCTTCCGACATGAAACGGTCGATTCCCAGGATGAGCGCGAGGCCTTCCACCGGGACATGGCCGACGGCTGAAAGGGAAGCTGCGAGCACGATGAACCCGCTGCCAGTCACGCCCGCGGCGCCTTTGGAGGTGAGCAGCAGGACAGCCAGCAGCGTGAGTTGATGCTTCAGATCCATCTGCGTGTTGGTGGCCTGCGCGATGAAGATGGCGGCCATGGTCATGTAGATGGAGGTACCATCCAGGTTGAAGGAGTAGCCGGTGGGAATCACGAGGCCGACGACGGATTTTTTCACACCCAGGATTTCCATCTTCGCGAGCATGCGGGGCAGCACGGACTCGGAGGAGGATGTGCCGAGCACGATCAACAATTCCTCGCGGATGTAGCGGATGAATTTCCAGATGGAAAAACCATGCAGGCGCGCGATGAGCCCGAGCACGACGAAGATGAAGAAGAGGCAGGTGGCATAGAAGGCGAGCATCAGCTTGCCCAAGGATTCCAATGAACCGACGCCATGCTTGCCAATGGTGAAGGCCATGGCACCAAAGGCACCGAGGGGAGCAAGCTTCATGATGTAGCCGACGATGGTGAAAAGGAGATGCGTCGCCTTGTCGATCAGGATGAACACGGGATTCTCCCGGCCACCGCAGGTGTGCAGGGCGAAGCCGGTCATCACCGCAATGAGCAGCACCTGGAGAATTTCCCCTTTCGCGAAGGCATCGACGAGCGTGGTTGGGATGATGTTGAGGAGGAAATCCGTGGTGGTCATCGCATTGCCTGCTCCGGCGTAGGTGGCCACGGCGGTCGCGTCTTTTGCCGTGAGGACGACATTCATGCCCACGCCGGGTTTGACGACGTTCACCACGATGAGGCCGATAATCAGCGCGATGGTGCTGACGATTTCAAAGTAGAGCAGGGCGAGGCCGCCGGTCTTGCCGACCTTTTTCATGTCCTCCATGCCGGCGATCCCCGTGACCACGGTGCAGAAGATGACCGGGGCGATGATCATCTTGATCAGCTTGATGAAGCCATCGCCCAGCGGCTTCATGGAGGTGCCGGTGTCCGGATAGAAATGGCCCAGCAGGACGCCGATGCCGATGGCGGTGAGGACTTGAAAATAGAGCGTCCGGTAGAAGGGTTTGCGGGGCATCTGGAGCCCGCATTCTATCACCCGGGATGAGCTTGGCAATCCAACTGGAAGGCAATCGGAGTGGCACCCGTCAATTCGCCCGTCTCTTCCTCACGGTTCCACCGCGCAGCAGGATCCGGCAACGGCCCAGCAATCCACGCACCAGCCCTTGCCATCGACAACGGTGTCCGCGTCCTTGCCGCAGCCCTCGCAGGTGGCGGGCAGGCCGGCTATGCCGCTTCCGGTATCTTCCTTCGATTCTTCAGCGGCTGTGGATGGGTCCGGCTGCATGGCGCTACCGGACGATACGCCATGCCCGCCGCCCGGCAAGCCGGGTTTCAGGGGCGGGGAGGCGGGCCTCCGCAACCATTCCATGGGACGGGGGTTGAAACCATTCATGAAAACGCTCGCCCGCTCCTTTTTTCCGGTCATCGCTACCGCGCTGCTGTTTTCCGGGAGGGCGCTGGCCTATGATCCGCTGAAGGTTCCGGATGGCGAGATCGTTTCCAAAACCCTCGAGCTCAAGGACGCCACCCGTGAGCGGGTGATCCCGTTGCGGGTCTATTTGCCACAGGATACGAAGCCCGCGCCGGTGATCCTCTTTTCCCACGGACTCGGCGGTTCGCGGGACAACAATCCCTATCTCGGCAACCATTCGGCAAAGCGCGGTTACGTCGTTATTTTCGTCCAGCACACGGGCAGTGACGAAAGCGTCTGGAAGGAAGCGGAAACAGGCCAGCGCATGGTCGCGATGAAACGGGCCGCCTCGCTGGAAAGCCTGATGGGCCGTGTGCGTGACATTCCCGCTGTCATCGACGGGCTGGCCAAGTGGAATACCGAGAAGGATCACCCTTTGAACGGCCGCATGGATCTGGAACATCTCGGCATGTCGGGTCATTCCTTCGGCGCGGTCACCACCCAGGCGGTTGCCGGACAATCTTTCGCAGGAGGGCGCGTTCCTTTCCTGGAAAAGCGCATCGATGCCGCGGTGATGTTCAGCCCGAGCACGCCCGCTCTCGGCGATCCTGCCAAGGCATTCGCCACCATCACCATTCCCTGCCTGCTGATGACCGGGACGCTGGATGACAGTCCGATCGGGAACTCCACTCCCGCGGACCGGCTCAAGGTTTTTCCCGCGCTGGCCAAGGCTCCC
>CAXTTX010000321.1:0-906 GCA_964247045.1 uncultured Verrucomicrobiales bacterium
CGGTGATCGCAGGCTTCCTGCTTTTTCAGGGCGACGATGGCTTCGCGGGCAATGCGCTGGCGGAGCGCCACATGTGGGGTGGCCTTGCCTTCGCGGTCGCGGCCATCCTCACGTTCATTCTCAAGGCGTGGACCGTGGCCATTTCAGGCAATCCCGCTTTCTACCGGCTGTTGCTCTTTGCCAGCGTCGCGGTGATGGGCTTCGCGAGCCACGACGGGGCCTCGGTCACCCACGGTGAAAATTATCTAACGGAATTTGCGCCGGATCCCTTGCGGGCGATCCTGGGGTTGCAAAAGAAGGGCGGGAAGGAGCAGAAACCCGGAGCCGCACCTGCGACGAATGACGCGAACATTGCGGTGTATGCGGGACTGGTGGCCCCCATTTTTGAACGGCGCTGCACCGAATGTCACAAGGCGAGCAAGGCGAAAGGCAAGTTCCGGATGGACAGCTACGAGTTGTTGGTAAAGGGCGGCAAGGAGGGGGAGGGGCTCATCCCGGGGAATTCCGCCAAGAGCAACATCGTCATGCGGATGGAGCTTCCGGAGGATGACGACGACCATATGCCACCCGAAGGGAAGACGGACATGGAAGATCCCGAAATGGCCGTGGTGAAATGGTGGATCGACAGTGGCGCGGATCCCACGAAGACCCTGGCTGCTCTCCAACCCCCGGATGTGATCAAGGAAGCGATCGGCAAGTTGCCCTCCAAGGGCACGGCCAAAACGGAGGAAAGTTCGTCCGAGACGCCGCACTCCACCTCACCCGGTGGTACCCGTGATGAGGCTCTGACCGCGAGTGTGGAAAAAATCTCCAAGGAGTATCCCGGCGCGCTCTCCTTTGAATCGCAGCAATCATCGCTTCTCACCTTCACCGCCGTTTCCCTACGGGGAAATCTGGATGACGCCG
>CAXTTX010000321.1:916-3525 GCA_964247045.1 uncultured Verrucomicrobiales bacterium
AGAAACTGGAGCCGGTGATTCCCAGCCTGGTCACGCTTGATCTATCAGCCACCAAGGTGACCGACCAGTCGGTGGCGTTGCTCGCTCCCGCCGGCAAGCTGAAGTTGATCCGTCTGGCGGAGACCGGAGTGACGGACGCGGCGGTTGATTCGCTGCTCAAGCTGCCTTCGCTCGAATCGATCAACCTTTACGGCAGCAAGGTAACCGATGCCGGGGTGAGCAAGCTCTCCGCTCTGCCGAACCTCAAGCGGCTTTACCTGTGGAAGACGGCGGTTACCCCGGAAGCAATCAAGGTGCTGAAAGAAAAACTGCCGAAGTGTGAGATCGTCACCGGGGCGGAAGCATAATGTCGAACTGTAGCGGCGGTTTACCGTCGCTGGCATAAAGCCATGCCACCCGCCGCCACAGTTGTGCCTCACGCGGGCTGCTGCTGCGAAATACAGTGCAGCGTGCCGCCCTCTTCCACCAGATCGAGGCAATCAATCGCGCTGACGCCTCTTCCCGGAAACATTTCGCGGATGATGCCCAGGGCGCGGTCGTCGTTCCTGCCCTGCCGGAAGGTCGGGACGAGGACTCCACCGTTCACGATCAGAAAATTGACATAGGACGCCGGAAGCACGGGCAGCCGCCAGCCAGGCACCTCGCAGGCTTCGGGGAGGGGAATCTCCACCACTTCGAAGGGGCGCCCGTCGGCCGACTCGAAGGATTTGAGGCGAGCCAAGTTGTTTTCCAAGATCTCTCGGTTCGGTGAGCCCGCGTGGCGGTCGATACAGGCCAAGATGGTTCTTGGATCCACGAATCTCGCGAGATCGTCGATGTGACCGTCGGTATCGTCGCCCTCGATGCCCTTTTCCAGCCAAAGGATGTCTGAAACTCCCAAGCCGTCCCGCAGGAGCTGTTCAATTTCTCCGCGATCAAAGCGGGGATTGCGATTCGGGTTCAGCAGGACGGCCGCCGTGGTCAGGAGTTGCCCCTGCCCATTGATCTCAATGGCGCCGCCCTCCAAAATCATCCCTCCTTGGAAACGGCGGAGCCCCAAGGAATTTGCCACCCGCCCCGGGATGGCGTTGTCTTCGTCCCAAGGCGGGAATTTTCCACCCCAAGCGTTGAATTCCCAGTCGGTTACGGCGATTTCTCCCGATTCGCGATGCTTCACGAAGATCGGACCATGGTCGCGGCACCAGACATCGTTGTGGGGATGATCGAAGAGCTGGACCCGCTCTGGAACGGCCTTCGCGCGGTTGCAGGCGGCCGCTATCGCCGCGTGCTCGGACCCGGCCGCGTTGATCCTCACAAACTCGTGCCGGGAGATGGCGGCTGCGATTTCCGCGAACTTCGCCCACATGGTATCCCGCTTGCCCCCCCCCCAGTGGCGAGGGTCGTCTACCGGCCAAGAAAGCCACACCGCCTCCTGCGGTGCCCACTCGGGAGGCATTGAGAATCCGGCGTCTGCAGCGGTCATGTGGGAAGAATGAAAGGCCCGCAGGATGAATTTCCAGCACGGATTGCCGCAGAAAGGCAACACGCTTGGGAAAAAGCGCAAGAGAATGCATGTAAGTATTTTCCCTACACCCTCTGTGCAACGGGTCGCACGGCATTAAGGGCAAACCCCCATCTGTTGCCTGAGCCGAAATAGGGGATTATCTTAACATGCCATTTGAAAACCCATTTCAAGCTCAGAGCAGCCTCAAAACCTGCCTAAAAAAAACCTTAACTGCTTTCGCCGTTTTGGCCGCCGGTGTCCTTCTGAGCCCCGCAGGACAAGCGGCAGCAACCGGACCGGGGACCTTTCACTCCGTTACCTTGGGCTGGAACCCGGTTCCGGAAAGTGGAATTGCAGCATACCACGTCTCCGTGGGCACAGCGAGCCAGCAGTATACCCAAGTGCTGGAAACAGGTCTCGACATGACCGTGACCCTCGGTGGCATGGAGTATGGGAAGACCTACTATTTTGCCGTCCGCGCCGTGGATAGCGAAGGTGTCGAAGGTCCGCTCTCGATCGAACTGGTCTTGAATGTCGCCTTGCCACCCCTGCCAACCTCAGTCGGCATGGCTACCGGCGGAACCGCGCTCAAGTGGAGCTTTCCCAAGGTGGCGCTTGGCTCCTCGCCGGAATTTGTCATCCAACAGAGCGGTGATCTCGTGAACTGGACCGTGGCTGACACGGTGACCGCGGACGAGGCGATCGGTGTCGATGCCAACTCGGCAACCTTCAACTGGGCCATCCAGCGCACCCAAACAAAAATGTTCTACCGCATGAGTGCGAAAAATTGGTTGGGCGAGGCAACCGTAGACTGACGCCCCAGGTCGGAAACCGCCGGAAGAACTTCCGAACGAGGCGGACCGACTTGGAAACCAGCTCCCCTAGTTTCCAAGAAGGACTCTGTCCTCAAGGAATAAATCCCGGGGTCTGCTCTTCAGGGGGGCGGGCTCCGGGAAACTTCTGTACCGATCAAGCCCTGCGGTGCCGCAGGCGGTCGATGATGACGGCGATGATGATGATCGCACCGGTGATCACCTCGGTCCAAGGCGTGGGGATGCCATTGAGCACGCAACCCGTGCGGATGGTGGTCATCAGGAGGGCACCGATGAGCGCACCGAGGACGGTG
>CAXTTX010000321.1:3535-4399 GCA_964247045.1 uncultured Verrucomicrobiales bacterium
AGCTCCAGGCCCATGGCCGTGGTGGGATCACCCTGTGAGGATTTCGCGACATTCATGACAGCGGCGAGTCCGGCCAAGGTGCCGCTGATCATGTAGACGAGAAGTTTCACCCGACCGACCTTCACCCCGCACAGCGTGGCAGTGTTCTCATTGGAACCCACGGCGAAGATGTGCCTGCCGAAGCGGGTGTAGCGCAGCAGCAGGCTGAAAATCAGGACGAGCAGGATCATCAGCCAGACGCCCCATGGGATACCGCCTCCGCCCATCCAAGGTTTGAAGGCCGTGAAGTCGAAGGGAAGATTCACCGGCGTGCCGTGGGTGGCGACCTTTCCCGCGCCGCGGAACACCTGCATGGTTCCAAGCGTGATGATGAAGGGCAGCAGCCTGAGGCCGACCGTGAGGCCGCCATTGATGAAACCGCAGAATCCCCCGAAGGCAATGGTCGCGAGAAAGACTACGGGCGGGGAAATACCCTTTGCGACGAGCATCGCCGCGACAACGCCGCAAAGTGCGATGATGGAGCCAACGGAAAGATCGATGCCGCCTGAAATGATGATCAGGGTCATGCCGATGGCGGCCGTGCCTACGATCACTGTCTAGGTGAGGATGCTGAAGACCACGTCGCGGGTGAACATCGCGGGGTTCTGCAGGCCGAAAACCGTATAGACCACCAGCAGGGCAATGAAGGGGCCGAGCAGGGTGAGGGCGGATTTGAGACGGAGCGATGACATGGGGCGGAAATTACGGAAGATCGGCGGCTTTCCCGGTGGCGACGAGCATGACATCGTGGGGTGTTAGTTTTTCCACGGGCACGGCACGGGTCAATTTTCCTTGGCTCATGACGGCAATGCGGTCGCACACGCC
>CAXTTX010000321.1:4409-6686 GCA_964247045.1 uncultured Verrucomicrobiales bacterium
GACGCTTGGGATCGGTCACCACCTCGTTGATGGCCTCGTAGATGCGGGCCTTGGCGGCGATGTCGATGCCGCGGGTCGGTTCGTCGAGCAGGAGGACGTCGACGTCGTGTTCCAAAAGGCGGGCGAAGGCGGCCTTCTGCTGGTTGCCGCCGGACAGGGCTCCTACCGGTTGGGCCGGTCCCTGGCACTTGATGCCGAGGCGGGTGATCCACGTGGAAGTGGCGGCCTGCTGCTTCCGCGGTGAGAGCATCCCGAAGGAACCGAAGCGCTCGAAGCAGGTGAGGGTGACGTTGTCGGCGATCGAAAGATTCAGCGCGAGGCCCTCCTCCTTGCGGTTCTCGCTTAGGAGGCCGACGCCCTGTTGCCAACGTTCGCGCGGGCTGCCGGGGCCGGACTTCGCGCCCACGCTGATGGTGCCTGCCTGGATTTCGTCGAGGCCGAACAGGGCGCGCAGGAACTCCGTGCGGCCGGAGCCGACGAGGCCGGCGATGCCGATGACCTCGCCGCGGTGGAGATCGAGATCCACGGAGCGGGGTTTGTCTTTCCCGGATAGGCCGCGGATCTCGAGGAGCTTTTCGCCCGGCTGGTGATGACCGCGCGGATAGAGATCCTCGACGTCACGGCCGACCATGAGGGACACCACCTCGTCCGGCGTGACGGTGGCGACATCGCGCGTGCCGACGACGGAGCCGTCCCGGAGAACCGTTAGCCGGGAGGCGAGGCGTTTCACTTCCTCCAGGAAATGGGAGATGTAGATGATGGAGATGCCCTGTGCCTTCAGGCGGTCGATCAGGGTGAAGAGCCGCTCGATGTCCTGCTGGGCAAGCGAGGAGGTGGGTTCGTCAAAGACCAGCAACTTGCAGCCCATGGCGAGCGAGCGGCCGATCTCGACGAGCTGGAGCGCGGACACGGAGAGCTTCCCGGCGATCGCTTCCGGATGGATATCGGGATGATCGAAATGGGAAAGGGCCTCGTCGGCACGCTCGCGCATGAGTTTCCGGTTCACGAAAGGCCCCATGCGCGGCTCCATACCAAGTACGATATTCTCCTCCACGGTGAGATGCGGCGCGATGGATAGCTCCTGATAGATCATGCCGACGCCGGCGGAGCGGGCATCGAGCGGGTTGTGCGGCCGATAGGGGAGCCCGTCGATTTCCATCTCCCCGCTGTCCGGCAGGTGCGCGCCGGACAGGACCTTCATCAGCGTGCTCTTGCCCGCGCCGTTCTCGCCGACGAGGGCGTGGACTTCGCCGGGGAGCACTTCCAGATCCACGCGCCCGAGGGCCACCGTGGGGCCGAAAGTCTTGCGGATGCCCCGCATGACGAGGCGAGGAACAGGTGAAGGCATTTTCAGGGGATCTGGGTCTTGATCAGCGCGGCGACCTTCGGGTCCGCCAGGTTATCCGCGTTGATCAGCGTGGCTCCGGTGTCGACCAGCGGCTCGAATTTCTCACCGCGCAGCTTGGCAACAGCGGTCTTCACGCCGAGGTAGCCCATGTTGACAGGATCCTGGAGAATGGAGCCGTGCATCTCGCCCTTCTTGATGGCATCGATGAACGAGGGATCGCAGTCGAAACCGACGAACTTGACCTTGCCAGCGAAGTTCTTGCCGCGGAGGGCCTGGAGCATGCCGTAGGTGCTCGTCTGGTTACTGGTGTAGATGCCATCGACGGAAAGCTTGTCTCCGGCGGAAAGGCGGGTAAGGAGGTTGGTGGCAACATCCTGTGCCTGGCTGGCCGTGGCACCGGCGTATTGCTCGCCGCTGACCAGCTCAAGGCCGGGGAATTTCTTGATCTCATCGAAGAAGCCCTCCTCGCGGGCCTGGGTGGAAGCGCTGCCCTGCATGTAGCGCATGACGGCGAGCTTGCCCCTGCCTGATAGAAGCTCCGCCATCCGGCGTGCGGCGATCCGGCCGCCCTCGCGGTTGTCCGTGGCGACGAAGCTGGTGATGAAGGACGAGCTGTCTTCCAGATTCGAGTCGATGATCACCACCGGCTTGCCTTTTTCCGTGACGCCCTTGACGGAATCGCGCAAGGCCCTGGCATCAAGCGGGGCGAGGACGATGGCGTCGTTCTGGAGTGCCTGGTTGGTGACGAGATCGATCTGTTGCGAACGGTCGTCTTCGCGCTGGGGTCCGATGAAGGTCATCTTCACGCCGAGTTCGGAGGCGGCTTTCTCCGCGCCGGCCTGGACGGATTTCCAGTAGATGTGGGTCGTGCCCATCGGGATCACGGCGACGGAGATTTGGCCGGACTTTCCTCCGGGTTTGTCACATCC
>CAXTTX010000322.1:0-3940 GCA_964247045.1 uncultured Verrucomicrobiales bacterium
GAAGACGGAAGACGGAAGACGGAAGACGGAAGAACGGGAGCCCCGGGTGAGAGGGAAATTCTATTCTCCTCTTGTGTCTTATCGTCTTAGGTCTTGCGTCTTTCTCTCACGGATCGAGTTTGCGGAACCATTTTTCGGCGATGGCGGGGGAGCGGGTTTCGATGAGGCGGAGGCCGGCGTAGCCGATGAAGAACATGACGAAGCAGACGCCGGAGGAGACGCCGGCGAGGGCGATGGCATCGGCGGTGGTGATGGCGATGAGGCCGGTGTAGTGGACGACGGGCTTGGAGAGGAAGATGCCTCCCATGATGGCGAAGCCGCAGCGGCCGACGACGAGCTGGATGGTTTCCTCGGGCTTCTTGCACATGAGGGCGAGGAAGCCGGACATGAGGAAGGAGGCGGCGAAGGTGACGAAGAACCAGCGGGTCTCGCCCTGGGTGAGGGCGGCACCGGCGGCGGAGGAGGCCGCGCTGGCGAGCAGCGTGAAGCCGAACAGGATTTTCTCGTGAATGGGTGGCATGGTGACCACTCTAGCACGATGGGAGGGGTGCTCTCAACCGATGGCGCGTCTGCCAATACTAAAAGACATAAGACGCAAGACGTGAAGAGTTAAGAGAAGAGTTTGGAGACAAGAGTCGAGAATGGGAGCGGCCCTGCTTCGCCTTCGGCTACGAAGGGTGGGAGCGGACCTGGCCGGAGCAGAGCGGAGGCAAAGAAGAGATGGGAGCGGGGAGGACCTGGCCGGAGCGGAGCGGAGGCAAACAAGAAACAAGAGACAAGAGACAAGAGGTGGAATTTTTCCCGGGGAGAGGAGGATTTGCCGCAAGAAGGGCAAGATGAGATCAAAAGGAAGAGGCTGCTTCGCCCTGCGGGCTACGATGGCCAGGAGGCGCGTGACCACGGAAGCGCCGGGTGAGGGCCGGGTTGGAGGATCTCCGCGGGGGATGCCCCGGGACCTGTTAGTCCTTGCGGGTGAAGTAGAGGTTCTTCTCGTTCTGGGAATCACCGGTGGCGATGATCTGGAAGTTGTTCGAGTTGAGGAATTCAACAGCCTCCTCGTGGCTGTGCTGGCCCTTGTAGAGGGCCACCTCGGCGTTTGCGGGCACCTCGAGGACGCCGGCTTTCACGCGGTGGAGTTCGTCGCCGAGGGAGCGCATGACGGCGAGGTCGGTGCCCTGGGCGTCGATGTGGAAAACTATGAGGGCGCTGGAAGTCCCCTTATGATTTCGGCTTCAAGGCAGTGAAAAAGATCCAATTTGGATGGAAATCGCCCGGACCGCAGGGGCGGATCCAATGCTCGAAATCTGTGAATCCGATCTTTTCCAAATCGGCGCGAGGCTGGTCCGGGCTCGCGATGCTGGTATCACTGGCGCGGTTGGTTCCCGTGGCCTGATAGTAGTTGTCGTGGTATCCCACCGTATTTGGCGAGGGCAGTCCGTAGCCCATTTGGATACTGATCCGTCCGCCCGGCTTGAGGCAGTCATAGAGACTTTTCAGAATCGAGTATCGAACCTCCCAGACGCAAATGTGCTGCATGCAAATTGTGCTGAAACAAAAGTCATAGTAGTTGTGGGGGGCGTCGCCACAATCCATCCCTTTTGTGAGGTATAGATTGGGCGCCTTTGAGGAGGAAATTGCTCCTTTAAGGAATTTCTCAGCATTCTTCAGGTTGTTCTCCGAGATGTCCACACCATCGATTCTGTCGAAGTGGTCGGTCCAACGTCTGATGTTGCGACCTGGCCCACAACCGTAGTCAATCGCCACCATGCCGCTATCCTTTTTGGCGTATCGCATGAGGTATTCCTCGAAATCAGTCCACTTGTCGTGTTCGCTCCAGCTTCCAACGACGTTGTCAACCGCCAGATTCCCAGTGGATACGCCTTTTGCATCCATCGCGGCGGCGTTTTCATACGAACGGCGCTGCATCGCCACGTAGTCTTCCGGGGTCCGTTGAACCAGCTTGGCTTTGAGTTTCAATCCGGAATTTTTGAGCGAGCGTAGAAATTTTTTCATGGCTTGATTTTGTATTTTAGCGGCATGGAACCCTTGTCAGCACTCCAGCAGCGCCCAGGCCAACCGGCAAGCTGATTCATCTGCTTTTTCGCTGTTGCAGGATGAGGGGGGCACCCGGCTGGCGATAGGCGAGGCCTGGGGTGGCGGCAACGGCAAACCGAATTGCGAATTGCCATGCGAGGTTTGAAATGCTCCTTGGTGGCGCCCTATTGCCGAACGATGCCTCCCCGATCGAATCACAAGCTAGCAGGACTTCAAGCCCTTCGGTTCCTAGCTGCTGCTTTGGTGGTATGGGCTCATCTTAAGTTCGCGGTTGGGGGCTCCAAAAACCCGCTCGTTACAACGCCGATTGGCGCCGTAGGAGTTGATGTGTTTTTCGTCATCAGCGGGTTCGTAATTTCGATGTCAGCTGATAAGATCGGACGCTCATGGAAATTGTTCTTTGCTCATCGGATTGCGCGGGTGGTTCCCCTGTACTACCTGATGTCGCTGCCCTTTATTTGTGGGGATCTTTTGGATGACGGGAAATTTACGAGTTTCAACAAAATCTGGAACACGTTGCTCTTCATCCCAATTTTCGATTTTGGTTCCTTTCAGTGGCCACATCATCATTTTGGTTGGACACTTTGTTTCGAGATTTGGTTTTACTTCATTTTTGGCGTTTGTCTTGCTTTCGCCGGAGGCCGGGCCGCCCGGTTGTTTGTCCCGATGCTACTGATCTGCGGAGTGATTTGTGTCTATCCGTTTTACCACCTCAGTTGGACGTTCCCGCGTTTCGCTTTTTATCCGATGGTCCTTGAGTTCTGCGGAGGGATGCTGCTCTATCATTTCCACGAACGGCTAGGAGCAAAGACCGGGATTTTGTTGGCGACCTGCGCATTACCTCTTGCTTTGGGCGTGTGCTTCACCGATCAGCTCGGTTGGTGTCCTCCCATTGAAAACATCTCTCTTGGATTCACCAAGGCGCTCATATGGGGAGGTTTCGCTCTTTGTCTCGTGGGTTCTGTTTTGTGTTTCGAACGAGGGAGATTCTTGGGAATCCCGGCGTGGGTTATTCTGGCCGGAGACGCATCGTATTCTCTTTATTTGATTCAACCTTTCATTTTGAGGATGGTTAAGGTGGTTTTCCCTACAGGTGGGTTTCTCGGAGGCGTCTCTTTTGTCGTCGGCTCGTTTGTGGTTGCCATTGCGCTCTACCGATTTGTGGAGAGACCTATGTCGCGCTGGATGCGACCAGCTATGGAGAGGGTCTTCCGAGTGGTAAGGCAATAGACCTGCCTTAACAGTGCGGACCCTCTCCTGAGCTGAGATAGGCAGACGCGTGCCTCGCTTTTAGAACGAGCCAATGATTACCCATCCTGTGCCGCTGGATTGGATCACCCTTCCTGAATTTTGAGTGGTTAAAGAGACGCTGGTGCTGGTGCCATCGATTGACTCGCTCCCATTGGGATCAATGGCTACGGAATTGACAGTGGCATCGACTTTTTTGATGGTATAAATGCGGTTTGTATTTGCAGCGGCAGCGGGAAGGTCAATGTCGAAGCTTCCTGTCGTTGCATCCGCCAGAATGGTGTGGTCGGTGGCACCTGCGGTGTAGGTTGAATTTTTGGTGGCTATGGCGGCCAGCAGCCCCTTAGTGGACATCGAACCTGCCGGGAGCGTTAAGTCTCCGGCTGCAGAAAGAGACATCAGACGGCTGTTTGCGTCGAAATTGGCCTGGTTGTTGAAATAAAAGTCTCCGTTGGCAGCAATTTCCAACCGTAGTGCGCGATCCCAGGTGGGGCTCACCTTGGTCTGGATAAACCGAATTGGCATAAAGGTGTTGCCAGTAATTGCAGACGGGTTGTAGGACTCCACATAAACGGAGCCGGGGGTTCCATTCGCTCCCCAAGGTTCGGAATTCGCGCCCCATCCGATTGCGCCGCTT
>CAXTTX010000322.1:3950-6655 GCA_964247045.1 uncultured Verrucomicrobiales bacterium
TGCCAAATGTTCATCACATTCTCACCACTGATGTCAGCGGAGAACATATGGACGCCCCCCCCGGCATGGGCACCGATGGTTCCTGCTACTGAAAGCTTGGAAGGCTTGTCGAAGCCCGTCAAGGTGCCTCCTGTCGCGATTGAATCGCCGCTGCCGACGACTACGTTGTCTGCCGGGGTGGCATAGATAGGCGTAGCCTTTCCTCCGACTGTCAACGGCGTGGTCCCGGATGTTCCGGCAATGTTTAGGTTGTAAACATCCGCGACGTAGGAGCGAATAGCCCTCCATTCTGCGGCGGATGGCGGGGTCACTTTGATGAATATCTCCGCCATGTAACCGCTGAAGTATTCATCGATGGGCGCTGCCGTGCTCGACCCGATACGAATGTCATCCGCCTCGTAGGTGGCGGTATTGAGGATACGATTAGCATCCACTTCCCTTCCATTGACGTAAAGCTTGGTTTCGTTTGCTGCAGTCCGGATGCCCTCTACGAAATAGTTGGTGCTCGTCGTAAATGCTCCGCTTCCACCCTTTCTGACATCAGAGTTGAGGTAAATGAAAGCGAGGCCGGTTTGCCCCAAATTGCTATACGCCAGGCTTCGGCGCTTTCCAGTTTCACTGTTGTCGCCAGCAGTGATGTAATTTTGGAAGGTCGAGACGTTGGTATGCCTCACAACAGCCGCGAAGTAATGAGTGGATTGCAGCGACGTTCCTCCCGATGCGGTCAGATAGTTGGAAGTGCCATTGAACTGGATGGCCTTTCGGCCGTTGATTCCGCTGTAGGCAAGCGTAGGGGCAGAGGCGCTGGAAGTGAAACTCGTTATGGTGCCCGCGGTTGTTGGAATGGTGGCGGGAAGTGTCCCACCATTGGGAATGTTTGACGGCATATCACTGGCCCGGATCCAAGCGAGCCATCCGGAGATATCGGCGGGACCAGATGGGGTGTGGTAGCCGAGGGCATCCACGATTTCATCCGCGTCGACGGTGGGGCCGGAGCCGAGGGGGAGGCGGAGGGCCTGGGCGGTGAGGGTGGTGCCGGAGGTGGCGTTGGCGAGGGTGAAGCGGAGTTGCTTGCCCGTGGCGCGGATGCGCTGGGTGAGATTGCCATTCTGGGAGAAGGGGACGATCTCGGTGGGCTGGAAGACGCCGCTGGAGTCGGTGATGGAAACGGAGACGGTGGCACCGCCCCAGGTGCCGCCGACGGTGAGCTGGTATTGGGAGCCCTCCGCGAGGAGATCGACGGTGGCGGTGGGGTGGGCGGGATCGAGGGTGGCGGCGGATAGCCATGGCGCGGCGAGGGCGAGGATGGCAAGGAGGGTGATTGTTAGAAGCGGCCTGGAGGGCGGCTGGAACAGCCTGGTTGTTATTTTTGAAGTCATGGCGGTAGTTTGCCATGATTTCATAGGTGCTCTCAACCGATGGGGCGTCTGCCAATATGAAAAGACGTAAGACGCGAGAGGTGAAGAGGTAAGGGAGGAGTTTGGCGACAAGAAAGGAGAAGGAAGAGGTGGAGTTTGCTTTGGGGACGGGGGATTTGCCGCTTTGCCCTGCGGGTTACGGACGCCAAAGGAGGGGTGGGAGGTAAAGTTGGAGGGAGGGGTGGAGGGAGAGGTGGAGGGAGAGGTGGAGGGAGAGGTGGAGGGAGAGGTATGAAAAGGGGGGGCGATGGGCGGAGGAAGGGTGGTTGAGGGTTGTTTGTTAGGGGCTGTTTCAGGGAAGAGGATGGGGAACACCAGAGGGGAGAGAGGGAAGCTTTCCGAATGTGGCGTGTTTCCGCAGGCAACGCTTCTGCCGCCCCTGCCGGGGCTCAGTCACCATGCGATTCCCTACCGGTGGCTTACGCCACCGGCTACCTTATGCCGTCCCTCCGGGACTCATAGGCGGCGGTTGTGCCGTCCCTGCCGGGACTCAGTGGGTTATGCGATGCGTTTCCGGTGGCTTACGCCGACCGGCTACCTTATGCCGTCCCTCCGGGACTCATAGGCGGCGGTTGTGCCGGGGGATGTTCGGGAGGCAGGGCCATCGGCTCCATGGATTCCGGCCATTTATTCGTCATGCCGGCACGTCTTCCCAATGGATGAATCCGTCGTTGCAATGACGCCCGCGGGCCCGCAGCAGGGCTGCGAAGCCAAAGCGGCAGCAGGGCTCTCCCCGTTACCCACATCTCTATAAGCATTGAAGATGAAGGGCTTCCAAGTGGCGTTTGCGATGCCCATTCGGCATTATCTGAAACCGGAATTCTTTTAGAATAAGGGGTTCTGATCTTGGGGTCCGCTACAGGCTCTCAATTAAAAAGATGTGGGTAACGGGGAGAGCAGGGCTGCCGCAGTCCAAGGCCTTCGGCGGAAGAGGGGCAGTGGGGAGGTGTGAGAAAGTTTTTCTAACGGTCTATTGAGAGGGGGCGGATTTTCGGGTAGGTTCGTTTTGTCCGAGGGTTGGCTGGCGTGTCCCGAGATTACAGTGGCCGCCGCCTGAAGTCTCCGGTTCCGGTGCGGGGCGAGTATGAAACCCCAATCCCTCCGTGAGAGCCCAACGACAATCCCGCCATGACAGACGTGCCTTGACCCATGTGCCGGCTGAACGCGAAAGCCTTGGCGGGCCATTTTTTTTAAGACGTAAGACTTGAAGACGGGAGGAGATGGGGCGTTTACGGGCGAGATGGCTGGGGTTTGCCAGAGGGGGACAGGTGGGGTTGCGGGCGAGAT
>CAXTTX010000323.1:0-6642 GCA_964247045.1 uncultured Verrucomicrobiales bacterium
GATGGTCGCCTTCTGGCCGGACTTGGCAGTCACGGAGGGGGCGGTCATGAGGTCGGTTCCCTTTTTCTGGGCCAGACCGCGCATGATGACCTGCACCTGACCGTCGGTGAAGAGACCGGTGAGACCCAAGATACCGGGAGCCACATTGGCGGACTGCGCCGTGCGGTTCGGGTTGTTGAGGATCGCGTCGATGTTGTTGCGGTTGATCGCCTGGTCACCACTCCGGAGACCGTTGCTCACGCCGTTGCGGGTGAACTGGTCGGGGTCGGCAGGGATGCCGTCCACGGAAGTTCCGTTGACCGGGCTGATGAAGTCGCTGCCGGTGCGGCCACCCTGGTTGCCTTGGGTACCACCGCTGCCGAACACCGTGTTGGAAAGACCGAATGGATTGAGGATCCAATCGAAACCGAGCTCGTCGTTGTTCTCCTGCGAGATTTCCACGAACTTGGTGGTGATCTTGACCTGCTTCGGCTGGCCGGTGATGAGGGACTGGACCAGGGTGTCCACCTTGTCGAGTTCGGACGGCGTGTTGGTCACCAGCAGGGCACCATTGGCACTGAGGGTCGCGGAAGCGCCTTCCGGGAAGGTAATACCGGCTGCTGCCAGAAGCTCCTTGATCGGCTTGCGGGCAACAATCTTACCCGCACCACCACCGGCGGCAGGCTCGGCGAAAGGATCGGCGGCGCCAGCACCACCGCCGGCGTCACCGCCGGAATCAAGCAAGCCCGCGAAGTCCGGAGAAACGCGGAACGAGCGTGTGAAGATGTCCTCGCCGGTTTCAGTGAGAGGAACCAGCGTGACCGCGAAGTCGTCCACTTTGTAGCGGAGCTTGGTCTGGTCACAAATGTATTTGAGGGCCACGGCGAGCGGCACGTTGCGGAGGCGGAGTTCGCGGACGCGGAGGCTGCCCGGGTCGGCCGAAGCACCGAGGGTCTCACCGGCCGGTGCGGCGGTGGGATCCGTGGTCTCGCCGGCAGGAGCACCACCGGAAGCGGGACGCGGACGGCGGACGACGAAGTTGACACCTTTCCGGGAGGCATCCAGCTCGGTGGTGTCGAGTTCGACGGAGCGCATGCGGAGGAAGTCGATGGCTTCTTCCACTGTGGTGTCGTCGAAGTTGACGCTCGGGATGACAATGCGACGGAGCTTCTCGGTGATGTAGGCAACACCGGCGCTGGCAGCACCCGCGCCCCGCTCGATATTGGCAAGTTGCGGTGCGTCGGCGGGGACGGCGAGTTCCCAAGCCTTGTCCACCTCGCTGAGAAGCTCAGCGCGGGTGTGGTCATAGGCGGCACGATAGTAGTCGGACTTGGCGGAAGCAACTTGCTCCAGGCCACGGCGGGCCGCGGAGTTGTAGGGGTCCACGCGAAGGACGTTTTCGTACTCGCGCTTCGCATCGTCGTATTTGCCGAGATTGAAGTTGCCCTCGGCCGTGTAGAGACCGCGGCGGACCTTGTCCACGTTCTGCGTGTGCTCGTAGGTAAGGCCGGGATTCGTGCGGATGGGGTCGTCCAGATAGGCGAGTTCACGCTTGGCACCCGCGTTGTCGGGATCGATGGCGATGACGCCGTCGAGAAGGGAGCGGGCCTCGGTATACTTGCCGACCTTGCGGTGCTGCATCGCCAAGGCAACGCTCGCGTCGCTCAAATGTTCGGTGTAGGCCTTGCGGCGGTCAGCCACCATCGGCGCATCCGGCACGCGGTCGAGAGCCTGGCGGTACTTGTCCACCGCCTGTTGATAGTCGCCCTTGGCATAAGCGGCACGACCTTCGGCAAGAAGGCGGTCACCTTCCGCAACCGCATCCTGGCGGCGGATCATTTCGCGCTGGGCAAGGCCGCTGAGGCCATAACCACCTTCGCCGGCATTCGCCACGCTCACGGCGACGGGCATGGTGGATGCCACGGCCATCAAGGTGGCAGCGGTTCGGCTGGATCGATACATTGGCGTTTTTTGCATATGGGGCTGAGGTTTTCTGGCGAGGTTTTCGAGTTTTGGAAAGCGATTTTTTGGGGTAAGTTATTTGCCGGCCATGGCACCCTTCTTGATCTCCACCGGTTGGCCGCCACCGATTTTCTCGACGACGACTCCAGCCGGGGTGACCGATTTGAGGAGGTAATCCTTCTTCGCGCCTCCCGGAGGAAGCGAGAAGGTGGTGTTTTCCTCGACCTTGAATTCCTTGCCGCCCATGCCGAGCGCTTCGAGCGAGAACACGGCGGTGCGATCGTATTTCAGGAATTGGTTCTTGCGCTGATCATTCAGCGGGGACGGGAATTCATAGACCGTGCCCTTCTTGTTCGGCCGCTGGTCCTCAATACGGAGGATGGTCACATCCTGCTCCATGTTGATGGCCCTGTTCATTTCCTTACGGACTTCCGAACCGAGGAACTTGAAGCGATCCTTCATCGGGCCTTTGAGGAAGAAGGTGTCGCCGGGTCCAATCAGGTTGGCAGCGTCCGACTTATTGGTCGCCCGGGTGGTATCTTCATACTTGATGGGGAATTTACCATCGGAGCCGTAAGTGGGCAGCAAGACCCAGCCGAGGCTCTCATCCTTGACATACATCAGCTTCTCAATGAGGGACGGGAAGACCTTCGAGTTGTTCGGATCTGTCCCGGCCTCGTATTCCTCGAGGTTGGAGAAGCCATCACCATCGGGATCGCGGGAAGGCGAGTCGCCGTAGCCGGGATCAAGACGGTTTTCCAACCACCAGATGTTCGGAATCGGCGGGTGAACCGGTGCGCTGTCCTTCTTGACGAGGTCCACGGTGGTATCCGGCGCTGCGGCTGAAACGAAGAGCGGGACACCCGTGAAAAGATCGACAGGACGATCATCGACGATTGCCTGTTTCCACTCCCGGTTGAGCTTGAGGCTGACGATGGCCTTCGTGACAAGATCGGCATCACGGACGGCGGTGGCGTTGCTGCCACTGCCCTTGAGGTCATTGACGAATTCCTCGTCAACCGTGGAAAGGCGGGACCAACCGAGGTAGGCGAGTCCGAGGGCAGCTGCGACAGCACCGCCGAGAACGACCTTTTCGTAATTCTTGGAAATCCAGGAGGACATGATCGGGAAAGTTGGGCTTTAAAACGAAATCAGAGTTTTTTCTCCGGGAGGAATTGCATCAGGTCGAGGCGGATGAAGACCTGCACGTGTTCCATGCCGAGAACCTGGGAAAGGATGCGGCCGGTGGTGGACTTGGGGGCGGGCGCCGCGGTGGGGGCGGGAGGCGGCGGTGGCGCGCCGGCGGCCGGTTCCTCGCCCGGCAAAACGAATCCACCGGTGAAAGCACCCGCGGCAGCGGCGGCGGGCTTGCCTGCTTCTTTCTCAAACTGGGCATCCGTGGTCTTCGGCGGATCCTTCTTGGAATTGAGGATGCGGATGGTGTGAACGACGGCGAACTGGTTATCCATCTTGGAGATGGAGGTCATGAAATCGCGCAGGGCGCTCTCCGGACCGGTGAAGGTGATCTCCACCGGATAGGACCGGACGGCTTTGTTTTCCGCATTGAAGGCCTTGCCGGTCTCCTCATCCAGTTCGGGGCGATGGAGGTTCTTGAGTTCGGTGGGCTTCGCCTTGGCGAGAGCCAGCAGAACGCTCTTCATCCCGCCGAGCTGATAGTCCAGCACGCCCGTGGAGTTCGCACCGGCGAGGGTGGTCTTGTATTTCTCGAAGCCGACGAAAAACGGCTCCGGCACCTTGGCTCCGGCTTCCTCGAAGGCCGCGCGGATTTCCGTGTTGGCGTCGATCAGCTTGGTGGTGAAATCCTGCGGTGAGATGTTCTTGATCTCCGCGGGACGGAAGGCCTTAAAGGCAGCTTGCAACTCCTCGACCGAACCCTTGTAGGTGTCGATCGCCTTGCTCTTGCCGTCGCGGTTCGGAATGCTCGGATAAAGCGGGCCGCTCTCGAGGCCCTGAACCTCCGCCTTGTCTTCATCGAACTTCACCTTGGCCGCGTCATACTTGCTGGCCCCGATGGAGTTGCCGACAAAATACAGCAACCCGGCTCCAACCAGCACGCCACCCCCGAGGGCAGCCGCAAATTTGTTATCCTTGATCCAACTCATGATGACTCAAAATGGGAAATGGTTTTTTTGAAAGCTCACTTGATGCGGATCTCGCGGGAAAGCGGGAGAACCAGTTCGAAGGCGAAGCCGAGATCCTCGGGCTTACCGGCGCTGGCCGCGATGGTGATGATGACCTGCTCATCCTTGAGCACGACTTCCGCACCCTTCGCGTCCTTCACCTTGAAGCTGAAGGCCGTTGACTTTTCACGCAGGCTCTTCAACAGGTCGGAAACAATGGTTTGGCTTTTCGGGTTGCTCCTCCAGAAGCCCTTGATGCGGACGGCATTGGCGGTCGGCTCGGATGAACCGGCGGCAGGCTTTTTGCCAGGGCCGGTTGGGGCGGCTTCCACCTTGATGTCAGCCAGACCGGGAGAGCCGTAGGCGGCGGTGGCAAAGTCCGGCTTGACGACAGATCGGCCATTCTGGGCAGCGCCCTCGCCCTTGGCCCTGGGGGCCTGCGGGTCGTAGCCCGCCAGCGGGTCGAGTTCGGTCAACCAAACGGCGTCGTTGGCGAAGGCACCGCGAACTTCAGCGATGGTATCCATCCAGAAGATGTGATCCGCTTCGGCACTGGTGAACTCGGTGGCGACCTGACGGAGCGAATCCTCCTTTTTGAGGAGGGAATCAACGGCAGACTTGAGCGGCGACAGGTTCTCCTTGGTTTCCCCCATGGCTTTGGCCCGCTCCTCCGCCTTGGAACCGGCGGCGGCCTGCAGACCTGTCCAAGCGGCCATGCCGAGGAGGAAAACGGCGGCAGCGCCGATCAGGAAGGGCTTGCGCTTGTCTGCGGCGCGGGCCTGCTCCACCACGCCGGGCACGAGGTCGATATTGATGGTGGACTTGCCAATCGCGCGGAGGCCGAGGCCGACGAGCTCACCCATCAGGTGACCCTCGCGCTGAACAACCGCGGCATCGACACCCTTGCCGATGGCAACATTGCGGACTGGATTGAAGTATTCGACGGGCAGATTGAGCTTCTCTTGGAAGAACTCCAGCGTGTAAGGCAGGTTGGCACCGCCCCCGGCCAGAAGGACGCGGCGCGGGGCGCTGCCGCCGTGCTGGGCGCGGTAATAGTTGGTGGTGCGGGAAATTTCCGCGGGAAGACGGGTCAGGGCGTTGCGGATCACCATGGCGAGCGCGGCCACGGCCTCATCCATCTGCTCGGTGTGGCCCCCGCCAAGGGCGACGAGGCCGTTGGCGATCTTCTGGTGTTCCGCCTCTTGGAAAGTGACACCATACTCCTTGGCTACGGCCGCGGTGACGGCGCTGCCGCCGATGGCGATGCTGCGGGTGAAGAAGCGGCTTCCCTCGATGTAGAGGAGGTTGCTGGTTTTCGCGCCGATGTCGATGAGCAGGATGGGCTCTTCCGGGGTACCGTAGGTGGCGCGGAAGGCATTGTAGATGGCCATCGGGGCAACATCAACCTCCGAGGTGCCGAGGCCGCTGTCGTTGACGGCGGAGTTGATCTCGTCGAGCGCGTCGGACTTGATGGCCACAATGACCACTTCCTTCTCGGCGGCACCCTGGATGAGCTCATAGTCCCAAACGACGTCGGTGAGAGGGAAAGGAACGTGCTGCTGGGCCTCGAAGGTGACGAGCTGCTCGATATTGTCCTCTTGGAGAGGCGGGAGCTTCACGAAGCGGGTGAAGACAGCCTGCCCGGAGATGGCGTAGCGGGCCTTGGTCTTGCCCACCTTCAGCTTTTGCGCCAGGTCCGCGATGGCCACCCTCGTCTGCGAGATCTTGGCTGCATCCATCGCGGGATCCGCGACAATGGAGGTGGAATCATAAGCCTTGAGAACCAGGCTGCCGTTCTTCGAGGCTTCGAAAACGGCCATGCCGATACGCTGGGATCCAATGTTGAGTGCGACGGTCGTCTGATTGTCAGCCATGATTCAGGAATGGATAGAAAAGCGTTACAGAAGGGAAGTGGCGTTAGGAACCAGAGGCTTAGCGGCGTTCCGCGGCAGTCTCGGCATAGCGGTCCCACCACATGTCCCGGAAGGGCGTCTCAGCCTTGCTCAGGAGAGGCACCGTTTCGCTGCGGGAGATCTTGTCGGAGGCGGCGCTCCACCAGCCCACCTTGAACTTGGTGGTGTCGGCAGCGACTTTCTCGCCATTGACGAGCACCTCGAAACCAACGGCTTCGACCGCCTGCTTGCCGGCGGTATCGGTTCCCGTGATGCGCTTGAGGGACGCCGGCGAGAGATAGACCGAGCAGAAGATTTCTTCGGTGAGAGGAACGTTTACGTGCTCGACGTCCTTGGTGAGAAGGAGCATGGAGCCGGACTTTTCGGGGTTTTTGACGGCGATGTACCACTTGACGGTGAGCTTCTCACAGGTCTTGGACGCGGGCTCCGGGGAGAGTTGGACCTTGAGTTTGGTCTCAATTTCCAGCCAGTCCTTGGGTTTGAATGACTTCTGCTTGCCACCGCTGAATTCCGGAGACGGCAAAGCGTCAAAAACGGGCTTTTCGGCCTCGACCTTGGCAGCTTGGCCGAAAGCACTACCGGCGGAAAGAGTGGCGAGGAGGGCAGAGAAGGAAACTGAAAGGGATTTGCGGAGAATGACGTTCATG
>CAXTTX010000324.1:0-6584 GCA_964247045.1 uncultured Verrucomicrobiales bacterium
CCAGCGCCAAAGAATTTGGTGAGAGCCACGGCCAGAACTGTTCCAAGGTGACGGAGGCCGCGACGGAGCACAGGGAAAGAAGCGCCAGCGACAGGATTATAGCGCCTTTCATCGCGGGAAAATCAGGGTTTCGTCGGCAAACGGGGTCAGTCCTGAATGGCACTGCTTTAAAGCTCCATATCGTTGATTCCCAAAGTCTCGATTGAGGCTATCTCTTACGTAGGGCTCTGTGGGCAATTCCACTGATTTCAAAGGCTTTTTAGGGAAACCGGGAACCGGCCAACCGAGGTGGTTCATCTCCGACGGGATCCGGCTTAAAGCAGTGCTATTCAGGTCTGTCCCTTTATTCATGCTGTGTCCCTTTATTCATGCTGCGCTCCCATTCGGAAGACCAGCACAATGAAAGGGGACGAGGGCGTTTGCGGGCGGATATCACATAGTCAGGCCCGCCATGTCCGCTTCGCTCCGATTCCGCCCCTTGGTCGCCGCGCTCCGGAGATGGCCCGAGCAAGGGTCTACGGCAAAAACAGGATCGCCGCAGCGGAACCCTATCCACTGCGGCGACCTGCCTTTTGAAACGATGCGGCGGGAAACCCATTCCGCCGCTGCGTTTCATTTTTTGTTTCCCTCTTCAGGGAAGAGCCGGTTGTGGTGGCCCGCTGCCCCGCGCGGGAGCCACGGAAGTGCCGGGGCCGCGGGTAGAGAGTGCCAATCCGGAATGACGGCGGCGTGACCACCGGTGGCCCGGCGCGAATTCCGTTAGGAAAGCCGCGCCGGGGCGGTGGAGCCTGAACGGTTGGGATCAGGGGGTGGGGGCGGTTTTCACGCGGAGGAAACCTTTGCCGGCGAGACCTTCGGAGGCATCGAGCCGGAAGCGGCGGTATTCATAGTCGGCGGAGAGTCCGCCGGGACCGGTCGCGGGGGAGGCCTCACTGGCGGCGCTGGCGGGGAACACGAGATCGAGCGAACCTTCGATGGTGTATTTCACTCCATCCACGGTGGCCGACAAAGGTGAGCCGGCGAAGACGGGTGAACCGCCGGTCTTGCGAACGGCGATGGTGAGGGTGAGTTCCTTTTGGGTGTCCGCGTCGGTGTCCTCGATGGCAATGGTGTGATAGCCGGACTTCGAGCCGTTGTTAGGGGTGCCGTTCAGCGCGAATTCGGCGAGGTTGTTGGTGCCGTCCCCATCGGGATCCGCGCCCTTGCCGACGATGGCGGGGTTGGTCACGCCGGGGAAGAAGGTGGCGATCCAATTGGCGAAGGGATCCGCGACGTCGCTGCCCAAGGTGAGTTTCCCGGTGGATTCGGTGAAGGTCCACACGAGCGGGCCATCCACCAGTTTCCAAATGCCGGAATCCAATGCCGTCTCGGTGAAGTCGTTACCCGAACCGATGACGGCGAAGGTGGAACCAAAGGAGACCCCGGCCAAGCTGGTCCTATTCACCAGCGTCCAAGAATTGCCGGCGGTGAACGCCGCGTTGATGAGATCGATCCGGAGAATCCCGTCAAATTGAAGGAGGCCGGTGCCACCGACCGAGTTGGTGACGCCATTGTCCGCCGGGTAGAACTGCAACTCGCCCGTATCGCTGATGATGAGATCGCCCCCGGTATTGATGGTGGTGTCCCCGGCATGGGTATTGTCGCCGGCGAGGGTCTGGCTGGCGGTTCCGCCGATGACCAGTTTCACGTTTTCCTGAACACTGCCGGCATAGGTGCCGGGGGCCGAGGGGTTGAGGGTGAGGGTGGATTGGTTGCCTCCGGAATTCCTGATGATGGGAGGTGAGGTCCCTGCCACCCCGCCGAGGCCCGCCACGGTCTGGTTGAATCCCGCGAGGTCAAAGGTCGGCGAGCCCAGCGTGCTGGCAGAGGTTCCGACGATCAGGTCTGCGGCCGTTGGCAACTTGTCATTGGCGGAGATCGTGACGATACCCCCGTTCGAGAAGATGCGGGTGGGACCGGTCCACGAGCAAGTGCCCGCGATGGTGATGACATCCGCGGAACTGTCTCCCGCCCGGAAATAGGGACTCATGCCAGCGACCGCTTCCGAGATGGTGCCGGTCAGAGTGAGGGATGAGCCGCTCTGCACGCCGATGCGGGTGGTTCCACCCGTACCCGGTGCGCCTGCCAGGACAATGTTGCCCGCCCAGGTGTTATTGCCCGCCTGGCTTTGAAGCGAACCGCGCTGGTTGAAGGAGCCGGCATAGAAGTAGCCGAGATTGACGTTGCCCGGGCCGGAGATGGTGATGGTCTGGCCGCTGCCGTCGGTGATGCCGCCGGAGAGAGCGAAAGTGGCATCGTTCGCGACGGTGATCTCGCCGGTGGTGCTGTCCGCCACGTCCTTGATGACCGCTCCGGCATTGATCGC
Organism: uncultured Verrucomicrobiales bacterium; assembly: GCA_964247045.1. GTDB lineage: Bacteria > Verrucomicrobiota > Verrucomicrobiia > Verrucomicrobiales > Akkermansiaceae > Luteolibacter. The sequence continues at coordinate 2,366 of CAXTTX010000324.1, forward strand.
GAGAGTCCCGGAATAGGAATTGTTAGCATTGGAAAATCGCGCGATTCCCGCGCTATTCTTGGTGATGCCCGTGCTGCCGGTGATCCCGCCGGAGCCGGTGAAGGCGTAGGCGTTGGTGTTGAAGTTACCTGTGTTGGTGACCGTCAACGAGAGAGGAGAGCGGTTGGCGGTCAGGTTGACGGTGTTGATGCCGTCGCCCGGTTCAGCGAGGTTGGGGAAGGTCACCAAGGCCGGTTCGGCATAGGCGGCGGCGTTCGCATTCCAGTTGAGGGAGGTGGTGTCCCAGTCGCCGTCGCCTTTCGACCAGACGAAGGGAGTGGCACCACCGGTGGCCGGGGTGATCTGCATCATGTTGATGAAGCCGCGGACTTCCGTGTCGGTGCCGTCCACCGCTACAAACACCGAATTATTCGCAGCGACGGAAATGGTGAGCACCGCGTAGTTTTGTCCCACGGCAAAGCTCTCGTATTGATGCGTGTATTCGGCGGTGGAGTAAGTCGTGTTGGCTTGAAATGCGGAGGGTACCGAGTTGAAGCCGGTGAAGGTGCCGGAGGATGCTCCCGTGGTCGCGTAGAACGTCATCCCCTGGAGAGGAGAGTTGTTCGAATTGGTGTTCCGCCCCATCAGGTAGATCTTGTAATTTCCCGCGGCGAGGCCATCGATGCGAAAACCGATCGCCAATCCGGTGCCACCGAAAAAGGCATCCCGTCCCACGGCGGAGGAACCCAGCCGGCTGTCTCCGTAGATGGATCCGGGAAGGAGAAGGCTCTTCCGATTGGCTGTTCCTCCTCCGGTGCCGATCAGGGCGAGGTTCGAGATCGGGGTGGCATAGTCAATCGTGTTGCTTCCCACGGCGCTCTCCTGCCCCATCGCCAGGGTGACGCCAGCCGCGCTGGTTCCATCGGAATAGCTGAGACTGGATTGCAGGCTGGAGGTGGTGATGGTGTTCCACGTGGTTTCAGCGGGTGTCACATCGCCCGTTGCATGGCCCGGACTCAGGGTAAGGTAGGTGCCCGTGGCGACAGGACCGGGAGTGGCGGCGGCATTCGTCTCGGGAACGCTGGTGTTGGCGACGGGATTGCCAAAGTCAAACATCAGGCTGTTTGCGGAGGCGGAGAGACTCGCGCCAAGGACAAGCAGCCACGTCAGGACTGGGAGGGTTTTCATGGGTTATTGATTTCGAATTGCAGCCCGAACGGGATCGATCAGGGTGACCTGTGTGAATGCGGTTTCAGGGGGGAAACTTAGCAAGGTGCGGAAACTTTTTTTCGGACGGTGGTGATTTCCGTTCGGGGCAATTCGTTTGGATAAGAAGTGAGGCCGGGCCCAACCGGTGTTGTGCCGGTTTTGACTTGGGAATTGTTTCCCTGGTGTTTTGCGAATCTGCTGCTGCCGCTGTTTTCCCAATGCCCCGATTGCCAAGGAATGGGCCACGCAACCCGATTTTTGACACATGCAGAAGAAGTGAAGGTTTGGATTTGCCTGTCACCGCTTCAACAACGGGGGACAAGAGTGTCCCCCCTCCGTCAGGGCATCACGCTCCGGGCGAGCCGCAGCCACTCACATGGTCACTGACGTATAAAAGTTTCAATACAACAAAGGACCAGAGCGGCAGGTGGATCTGAGAACCGTCAGGGTATGACTTTAAGGCGGAAGAATTTTTTCCCATCGGCCATCGGGCCGGACGAACGGACCGGTATCTGGATTTGCTGGACCTGGCCGTGATCCTCGACGGGAGCGTGCAGGGGCGGGCGCGGAGAGGGATTCCATTGCGACATATCGTTGGATTCCTCGATGGAGTATCCGAGACCGGCCGCGGCACGATGGCGGTCAAACTGGAAGTAGAGGATGCTTCCCTGCACGAGGAGGGAGGTGCGGGGCCAGCTTTCAGTGCCGCTGAAAAAGCGGAGGAGATTCACGGCGCCGCGGCCATCCGGATCGGCGAACGGGCCGGAAATGGAGGAGTCCGCCAACTCCGCGGAATTGAAGCGGGCGAGACGCCAGGAATCGAAGGGGGTGTCGCGCACGACGATCACGGCGGAGTTGTTTTCATCCAGCGAGTAACTGGCGCGGGGGGAAAGCTGGAAGACGAGATTCTTTTCTCCCTGTGGGAGAGCGGAGGAAAGGGCGGTGAGTGGCAGCTTGAACTCACGCTTGCCCGCGGGGATGGTGACCGATCCAGTGGGCGGAGGGGAAAATCCGGAAGGAGCGGCACTGCCCGAAAGCTGATAGAATATTTCCAGCGGTGCCGTGGTATCCCCGTCGCGGGTGAAAACGACGGCGGCCGGGACGGAGTCGCCGCGGATCGTGCCGGGGACGGGGGCCAGAATCCCGACGGCAGGCAAGGAGACCCGCGTCCACATCGCGGCGTCCGCAATGACGAAACCGTCGGCACCGGTGTTCGAGAGAAGAAGATTGCCGCCCGTTCCCGCGTTGAATTTGAAAACTCCCAGGTCGGACCAGATACCCCCGTTTGACCGTTGGTTCACGGTGGTATTCGCCACGCCGTTGGCATGCGTGAGGGTGATGGGAACGTTGCTGGCGCGATTGGTGTGGGAAGTCCAACGGAGGGAGACCCGGTAGTTTCCAGTCGTGGGGATCACGGGAGTGAAGCGGACGGATTTCTGTCCCTGGCCTTCGTCGATGTCGTGGAGATAGTTGGCTCCGTTAAAGCCGGCAGTCGCCGTAGACGCGGTCCAGTCGCCGGTGACAGTGACGCCGGTGGCGTCCTCGGTATCGACGATGAGGCCGATTGACGCGCTATCCCGGGTGAGCACCTGGCCGTCGGCGCGGAGCACCGCAGCCAGTTTTTCGTAGGGGACCTGTTGGACGCTGGTGCCGTCATTGATTGCCAGCGCGGCCGCGGTGGCCGCGGATTGTCCCATCGCCATGAAGACCGGTTCCATGCGGGCCGATCCGAAGGCCACATGCGAGGTCGAGAGGCACCATGGCACCAGCAGGTTTTCGCACTCCCCTGCCTTGGGGACCAGCGAGCGGTAGGAAATCGGATAGGGCGCCGGAACCTCCTGGCCGACTCCGCCCTCATTCTTCACCGAGCCGTTGTTGTTGAAGCGCTGAGTGTGATGGGAGTCCATGGTGTAGGCCCCCATGGCCACCGAATCCGGGGCGACGACCGTGCCCGCGCAATTCTTCGAGGTCATCACATAGTCGGAGACCATCCTCCGCGCCTCGCGGACGTAGAGCTGGGGCGGAAAATTCCCGTTATCGGTGAATTCGTCCGCCGCCAATCCCCAAGTGGAATAGAGGCCGCTCGCGCCCACCTTCGCCAAGACCCGCGGGTGGTGCTGGATCGTCCAGAGAAGGCCCAATTGCCAATAGGCGTGTTCCGCGGCGAGCGCGGCCCGCTGCTGATGGTTGAGGGTCGACCAGTCCCAACCGGGCCCCCAGTTTTTCCCGATGTAGTCCAGGGAGACCCCGCTGGAGTTGTTTGTATCCGTCTTGCCATTCGGCATGCCGTCGTTTTTGAGGAACTGCGTCTGTCCGGCCTCCACCGCGCGGATCACGAGTTCGAAATCCGTCTCGTTGTAGTTCGCGGGCTTCGCCACCATGACGCGGTTGGCGGCATTGTTGGTGAGGCACATCCGGTAACAGAATGCTTGGAGGGCACCGTCGCCGGTGCCGTTCGGGGCGACGCTAGCCGCGATGCCGGGGATCAGCCCGCTGGCCGGATTTCCTTTCACCTTGTAAGGGTCGAGGCCCGCGATCACTTCGTTGGTTGCCGGGTTTTGCACGCCGTTGATCGACTCCCCGTAGACCGAACTTGCCTCGCGGCCGACCGTAAAGCTGACGCCCGCCCCAGCCATGACATCGCCTTCGTAACTGGCATCGATAAACATCTTTCCGGTAAACACCCGGCCGTCCTCCAGCTTGATCGAGGTGATTCTCCGGCCGTTCATCGCCACGCCGCCGGTGAGGTCGAGCAGTCCGGTGAAGATCTCCACCGAGGTTTCCGCAAGCATGTCATCGTAGATGCGGGTGGCGACCTTCGGCTCGAAAATGTAGCCGAGTTGGTTCGTTTGATCGAAGCCACCGGTGTGCTGGCCGGCCATGGATTTGACCGAGTTCCAGTTCGGCTGCGCGGAGTAGTGGAGATAGACACGGTGGTAGAATTCCTTGCTGAGGCCCCCGACAATCTTGGTTCCGCTGTTTCTTCCGAGGTCCGTCCACCCCAGGCCGCTGGTGGTGAGACCGCCAAGAT
>CAXTTX010000325.1:0-6576 GCA_964247045.1 uncultured Verrucomicrobiales bacterium
CCCAACCCTTTTGCGTGAAAAAGGGTGGCAGGGCGGAAACGGGCATGGGGGAGAATCACCCTTGGGAATCAAATTTCAAGGGAGGGAAGGGGGATACTTCCCTAACGATCATGCTCCATTTCCGCGGAGCTTTTGCAGATCGGGGTCCAGCAGAGCCGCGATCTTCAGGGATTCGTCGAGCAGGAAGGCTTGTTCCAGAAGGCGCTGGCAGCGCTCCACTTCACCCAGCACACACGAATAGCAGGCAAGGTTGTAATGGATCAGCGCGACGGAAGGATGAACGTCCACGGCCTCCTCGAGAATGAAACGCGCGGACTCGACGGAGTCTTCCCGGCGGAGGGAGCACGACCAAGCCAGCCACCAGCGGGGATTGGCCGGGAAATTCCTCGCCAGGGATTCCGCCAATTCGCGGGCATATTTCCACTTCCCGAATTTTTGAAGGATCTCGATCTTCGCCGCGAGGACCGATTCCGCGCCCCGCAAATCCCGTGGCAGGGATTCGAGTTCACGCCATGCATCGACATACATCCCAAGCGAGGTATAGCCAGACGCCCCGTCGAGGGCAGCCTGCAATGGCCCGGATGGCACCATCGGTGTCATCTTGGAACGGGCTCCAGAAAGGGGCTGGGTCCGGGGATGCATGTAAAACGAAAAGGGGAAATTACCGGGGAGATTGATTCACGCCGTCACCCATACGCCGGGGACACAAACTCTTTTGCGGCGTGGCGAGGACCGTTTGCCGGTTGCCACCTGCTGCTCACGCCCCGCCGCCAACCCACCCAATCCCGCCCCAATCAAACCGCCGGCTAGAGCGTGGACGGTGTCGCCCATGGAACCGATGGAGGCTCCTGTGGTGGCTCCGGCCATCTCCTCCTCCGCGGCTTGGATAGAGCGGTTCAGGGTGGAAAATAAATTCGAATGTTGATCAGTCCCAATGAATTCAGCTTTCGGATTCATGGACGGGTTTCTTAGCTGGACCCATACCAAACTTATTCACATGGCATATCCTCGGAAATCCAATGATTCGCGGATGTTAATAACTTTTCAGCGTGAAAACAAGGTGCATTTCGCCTCCATGAGGTTGCGATTTGCAATTCCGGGACGCCTCTCGTCCGGATGGCGGAAGATAGGCCTTCACTGAGGGAAATCAAGCCTCCGGCCGATGCCCAATCTGCGCTTGCTGCCTTTGATCAGCGGTCTATCAGGCTTCAGGCACTAACCGTTTGACGCGGTTTGGAAGCGCGGCCATTTGTCCCTGAATCTCCACCCAACCATGAGCCTGCTTTCCGAACCGCCTGCCCTTGCCCCAACCGCCAGCCCTTTTCGCGAAGCTCCGCTGGTCAACCGGAGGGCGGGCCTGCTGGTGCCGGTATTCGCGATGCGACACAAGGACGACTTCGGGGTTGGGGATACAAGGGCGGTAAAGGAAACGATCGATTTCTGCGCGGAGAATTCCTTCGCGGTTTTGCAAATCCTGCCGATCCACGAAACCTTCGGCGACCACAGTCCATACAATCCAATCAGCTCGCGGGCGCTTTCCCCGGCCTACATTTATCTGGACCCCGCGGAGGTGCCGGGACTGCTGCCCATGGATCTGGAACGGGCGGCGCCGCAGGCGTGGCTGGCGCAACTCCGGAGTGGAATCGTGAAGCACGGCTCGGTTCACCCGCTGAAAATCCAGATCATGCAACTGGCGTGGGACCGGTTTCTAGCAAGCCATGACCCTGAGCAGATGGCGGAGTTCCGCGAATTCGTGGCCGAGGAGACCGAATGGCTGCCACATTACACCCTGTTCCGCCTTCTCATCCGCGAGTACGAGGGCAACACCGAATGGCTCGACTGGCGGCCGGAGCACCGGACCTGGCAGGGAGCGGACAATTGGCTGCAGCAGCACCCGGATCGTGATGAACTGGAGGACATCCGCAATGGTTACGCTTTCGCCCAGTGGGTGGCGCACCGGCAATGGCTGGGTGTGAGGGAACACGCGGAGAAGCGCGGCGTGATGCTGATGGGGGAAATGTCCTTCGGGGTGGGGCGGGGTAGTTCCGACGTGTGGGGAAATCCGGACCTTTTCGATCTGGAATGGAATATGGGTTCGCGTCCGCTGACGCATTTCGACACCAGCAAGGACGCCGAGCGCTGGGGCCAGAACTGGGGGCTGCCGGCCTACCGATGGGAGAACCATCGTTCGACCGGGTTTGCCTGGCTGCGGGCGCGGGTGGTGCGGGAGCGGAGGTATTTCCATCTTTGCCGGTTGGATCACCTGCGGGGCTATTTCAGGGCCTACATGTTCCCGTGGCCCGGTGGAGCGAGGCATTCGGAATATTCGAACCTGACACCGGAGGAGGCGATGCAGAAAACCGGGGGCAAGTTGCCGCGTTTTATTCCCGGGCCTGACGATGATCCGAACATGGCGCGGGTAAACGAACTTCAAGGCAGGGAGTTGATTTCCGTTGTGAGGGACGCCGCAGGCCCGATGGAATTGGTGGCTGAGCTGATGGGGGAGATGCCGGAATACATGAGCCGGGCATTGCAGGAACTGCCTTTGGCCAATCTGGTCTTTCCCCAGTTGGAAAGGTTCTCGGGGGCAAAAAATCCGGCGGAGTTGGCTTTGCGGGAGCTGAGCCTCGTCACTTACGCGAACCATGACAACGCGCCGCTGGCCACGGAATATTTCCACATGCGGTCGGCGGCCGTGCGTGAACCCGGAGGCCGGGCGGCCTCCGACCTAGCGTGGCTGCTCGGATTCGCGGGCTGGGAAGGTGATGCGCCCGAGGAACTGGATGAGAGACTTCTAACGGCGCTGCAGGAGTCGCTATTCAGGACACCCTGCAAACTCGCCGTGCTGATGTGCAGCGACCTCTTTGGCATTCCGCTGCGGTTCAACCTGCCGGGCAGTTACGGCATCGAGACTTGGTGCGACCGGTTGGATTTTCCCTTCAACGACTACACGAGCCATGCCAGGCACGGTGCCAGGGTGGCATTGGTGAAAGGAATGATCCGGGAGAGCGGCAGATCCTGACTGATGAAAAAGCGAAGGGACCGCTGGCTGGCAGAAGTTAATCCGCGGCCTCTCCGTTTTTGCTCCTCTCTTTCCGCCTTTCCTCGGCAAGGCGGATGAACCCGCCACGGATCTCGTCCAAATCCTCTTCGGGCAGGTCCTCAAGGTTCATGAGCGCATTGTTGGCCTCCTTCTGAACGCGGATCAGTTCGTCGAGTTTGATCTGCAAGGCTTCCGAATCCCGGTTCTGGGAGTTCTGGATGAGGAAGACCATCAGGAAGGTGATGATGGTGGTGCCGGTGTTGATGACGAGTTGCCAGGTATCACTGAATCCGAAAAGAGGGCCGCTGATCGCCCACACCAGGATAATTGCCACGGCCACCGCGAAGGTTGCGGGTTTGCCCGCGTGGCAGGAAGTTTGTCTCGCGAAGCGAGTGAACCAGGAATTGTTGTGATGGATCATGGCGCGGATTTCCTGTCACCAGTCACTCGTCCTTCCAGTAGATCTGGATCATCAAGAAGACGGAGCCGATGATGGCGAAAGAGAAGAAGAGGAAGGCGAATCCGGGATAGCCGAAGATGCGGAAGGCGGTCTCCACCCTCGCCAGCATAGATGAGCCGACGATAAAAGCGGCCAGGATGAGACCGGTCGTGATCCGGTTGGCGACTTTTTGCAGGCCCTGCATGAACTTGTGCTCATCGATTGTATCGACCGAGACGCGCAGTTTGTTGTCCGCGACCATTTCCAGGATGCGGTTCACGCGGGCCGGAAGCTGGGTGACCAGATCCTTTGCCTCGGTGAGGACTCCCATCAGATTGGCCGAAGTAAGTGAGTCCTTGACGCGCTTGCTGGCGATCTCTGTCAAGTGCCGCCGGATGGATTCATTGGGGTTGAAACGCGGCGCGAGGACGATGGCCACTCGGTCGAGATTCATGAGGGTTTTTCCAAGCAAGTTGATCTCCGCGGGAATACGGATGCCGGCTTCGGCGCAGGCCCTCATGACAAGGAGGACGATCGTGCCCACCTGAAGCGTCTCCACGCTGCTGGTTTTCGCACTGCCGACGATGTCTTCCACCGCGTTGATGAACAACTGGCGGTCGACGAACTCTCCTCGGGGTTCCCCGAGGCGCATTGCTGCCTCGGCCGTTTGCAGGCCATCTCCGTCGGCGATGCCTGCGAGCAGATGCACGAGGTGGTCCCGCATGCGTTGGTTCACCCGGCCGATCATTCCGAGATCGAGGATCGCGATGTTCTGCTCGCGGGTGAGAAGAAGGTTCCCGGGATGGGGATCCGCGTGGAAAAAGCCATCCACGAAGATCTGGTGGAGGTAGGCGCTGAAGAGTTGCTCGGCGAGGACATCTCCATCGAGATCCAGGAGAACCGGACCTGAGAGTGAGGTGATCTTCGTGCCCGAGATGTATTCCATCGTGAGCAACTGGGAAGTTGAATAGTCTTCAACGACGGCGGGAATCCGCAGGCGGGAGAAGTCCTTCAGATTGTTCCGCAGTTCTTCCAGATGCACCGCCTCTTTCTGATAGTCCAGCTCACGCATCAGGGTGCCGCGGAAATGATCCACGATGCGGGCAATCTCATAGCGTCGTCCGAAGTCGGTATGTCCATCGAGAAATTCCGCGATCTGGGCGAGATTGTCCAAGTCCTCCACGATTTGCTGGCGGATGCCCGGGCGTTGGACCTTGACCGCTACCTTGCGGCCGCCGTGTAGAGTGGCAAGATGGACCTGTCCAAGGGAAGCTGCACCGAGTGGTTTCTTCTCAAAGCTTTCAAAACCCTTGGAGATCCGGACACCGAGTTGTTCCTGAACCACGCGCTCAATGTCCTCGTAAGGCACGGGATCCACGTTGTCCTGAAGCCTTCCCAAGGCATCTAGGTAGGGTGTGGGCAAAAGGTCCGCCCGCGTGGAGAGCAACTGGCCGATCTTGATGAACGTGGGCCCAAGCTTCTCCAGATCTTTCGCCAGATCGAGAGCTTCCTCATTTTGCGGATCATGGGAAGGGGCGTCATCAAAGCCGCCTTGTTTGAAGAGATCGGATCCAGAGTGCCTGTAAAAGAGAAACGCCAGATCCTTATAACGCTTCAAGTGGGTAGGTGCTAATTTCACGGGATATTCCACTCTAGCACCCCATATGCCGCAGCCGAATGGGAGAGAAATCCTTTAAACAAAGGCTTTTTTACTAAGGATGAAGTTTTCCGGGCGTAAGATTGCAATCGAAAAGCCAGGGATTCGTTGCAAAACGCCCGTTGCAAATTGATACTATCTGGAAGGAGGATTTGTCCCCGGGGCGGGTTGGGTCGGTGGTGTTCCGTTGGGAGAGGATGGGGAGGTGGAGGTTGGCAGCGCCGGCTGATCCACGGAACGCCCGGTGCCGGTGCTTTTGGTCGGACCCACGCCGGGCTTTTCGATGATAGGTCCCGTCGGTTTTTCACCGTGGCGATTACAGGAGCCGATTGAAACCAGCAGAACGGATGAAGCGGCCCAAGGTAAGGTGGATTTGAAGAGGAGTGGGAACATGGCAGCGGAGCGGTGGTTTCAAAAACCTCCTCGCAAGGGGCGTGCCATGGTCCGAAAAGCCATGAGCTGTTGGGAGTTCGGGCTTTTACGGGATGTTGCCTCGGATTCCCAAGGGTCGGATCCGCGGCATTTGCATCAAGCGGTTGCGAACTGCATGCGCCGCTGCCTTATCAGTTCTTAGCGGGAGGGTCCACTCCCACACGGGTCACCTGATAGAGCTTTTTTTCAAGAATCCACTCGGCGACGTGCGGGTGAATCCAAGGGTGCTCGCGTTCGTCGCCGGAAAATGCGGCACGTATCGCTGTGGAGGAAGCCCGATGCAGGCCAGGCACCGGGTGCATGCGATAACCGTTCCGGGGTGTGGGAACTTCCCCGCGGGACAAGACAATGAACTCGACCAACCCGGCAAGGCGCTCGGGATTTTTCCAACGTGGCAACGCTTCCCACTGGTCGCCGCCCATGATCCAGAACAGCCGCGCGTCAGGGAATTTTACCGCCATCGCTGCGGCGGTCTGATAGGAGTACGAGGGGCCGGGATGAGTCAGCTCGTAATCGTCGATGACCGCCCAAGGCAAACCGTCGGTGGCCAGGCGGAGCATCTCCAGACGGTCCTCGCCACTGGTGGGTGGAGTGCCCGTCTTGTGCGGGGAAATCCGGCAGGGCAGGAAGCGCACTTCATCCAGATCGAGCGCATCCCTCGCGATACCCGCCAGATGGATGTGGCCGAGATGCACCGGATCGAAGGTGCCTCCGAACAAGCCGATTCTGCGTGGGGAAGTCATGATGTCTGCCGGAGCTTTACGCGGGATGCCGGATATGGCCAGTTTCTTCCCAAGTGAGAGATGCTTTTCATACCCTGGGCCTGGAGCCCGTGCTAGTCTATTCCCCCGAAACCTTACGGGATGCCTTCCGCGAGGCCGGGAAACGGTTGCACCCTGATGGCGGCGGCGGCGAAGGCGAGTTCTCGCATTTGCAGGAAGCCTTCGAGATTCTTTCGAGTCCCGCGCGCCGCTTGAATCACTGGATGGACCTGCGCGGCATGCC
>CAXTTX010000326.1:0-3771 GCA_964247045.1 uncultured Verrucomicrobiales bacterium
CACCTCGCCTTACTTGAGTTCGGCGATTGGCTACATTCCGGGAACGGAACAATTGCAGGTCCAGACCGTGAGCGTGGGCGGGCAGGATCTTCATCAGCGCAGCCTGGCTGTCAACCTGTTGGGCCGCACCGACGGTGTGGTGAACAAGGCGGCGACGGCGGGCCTTGGCGCTTCCCTGGCATCGATCGCGTCGGTGGGCCACGGCTACAACGCCGCCGGCCTGCGGGAAAACGCCCGCCGCGAGGATGGCACGTGGTGGGACTACCACTACAATCTCCGCGGGGAGGTGGAGTCCGCGGTGAAGAAGACCTCTTCGAATGCCCCGGTTCCCGGGCTGAGCTATGGCTATGCCTTTGACGGCATCGGCAACCGCACGGCCGCGACCTACGGAACCGTGTCCACCGCCACGATCAACTACCGGCCGAATGTCCTGAACCAATACAAGCACCCGACCCTTGAAGGGATCAAGTATCCCGGGAAAGCGGACATCCTGTCCCGTTCGGACGTGGCGCTGACCGCCACCGCCACGGGTGCCACCGTCGACAGCATCACCCAGCAGGGCAACCTCTATGGGACACGCTTGAGCGTCACCTCCACCGGGGGCAAGATGGTCGGCACGACGATCACCCGCCCCGGCAGCCCGGCGGAGATCGTCAACACCTGGTTCCCGCCGCAGGACGTCGTTTGCAGTTATGACACGGATGGCAACCTCACCGGTGATGGCCGGTGGACCTACACTTGGGATGGTGAGAACCGCCTGGTTTCGATGGCACCTGCCACCGGCGTCGTGGGCAAGGGAGCACCGGACGTCACACTGAATTTCGCCTATGACTTCATGGGCCGCCGCATTGGAAAGTCGGTGGTGAACAATACCACCGGGACTGCGGTGAACACCTCGTTTGCCTACGACAACTGGAATGTGGTTGCCGAATGGGAACGTCCGGACTTCACCAGTGCCCTGGTTCTCCGCCGCACTCATCTTTGGGGGCCGGACATGTCTTCCAGTGGCAAGGGCGACGGGGCAGCGACGGATTTCCAAGTGGCCGGTGGCGTAGCGGGCCTCATCTCGAGCACGTACCACAACAGTTCCACATCGAGGGATCACTTCGTGCCCGGCTATGACGCGAACGGAAACGTCATTTCGTGGACGTCCGGGACAGGCGCGGTCTTGCAGAAGTTGGACTACGATCCGTTTGGCAACACGGTGCTGCGGGAGAACCTGGGATCATCCACGCTTGTTGCGAAGATCCCCGCCTACGGATTCTCGACGAAGCCGGCGGAGGCCGGGACCGGACTCTACTACTACGGCTACCGCTTCTATGATCCCGTCAGTGGCAGGTGGTTGAGCAGGGATCCGATCGGAGAGAACGGAGGATTGAATCTATACTTGTTCTCGGCAAATTCCGCTCTGAATGTGTTTGACTCGCTTGGACGGTTTTGGGGATCGGCCGATGACTACCAAGCCGAGTTGAAAAAAGAGTTGGATGGAATGTCGGCACAAGAGAGAGACAAGGCAAAAAAGGATAATAAGGAACTGATCGACCAGATTAATCAGGGGAAATTCAAAACCCATACGGATTTCAGCAACCGGACATGCAGCTCCGCGAAGCGCCGGGATGCCAACAAGGATGGCACGTGGAGGGAAAAATACTATCCTATCCCCGGGGATAAAACATTCGGAGGCGGAGGTGCGGGAAATGGGGACTTTAACTACCGATATGAAGATGATATGTACAAGGCCGGGACTAATAGCCCCAACACGCACTGGCATTTTCAAACGTTTGAAGAATCGCAAAAGCAGGCCAAGACGGCCGCGAACGAGTGCGACGTGACCAACTTCAGCCGGGCCATGCACAGGCTTCAGGATACTTTTTCTCATAAGAATAGCCCCCGTCGCAACAAAACCGACAAAGGCACGGGTTTCGATTGGGGGCATCCGACGGGTATCTTCGGATATACCGACGGAGACGGAAAACATCAGCAGGATCCCGACTTCGACAATGACCAATGGGCAAAAGCGGAGGAGCAAACCAAAAAAATGCTCCGCTATTGGGATCGACACTGCTGTTGCAAGCAAAAGGGGGGGGATAACGCACACTACGAAAAACAAAACCCGGTCATCCCGGCAGCGAAAGGCGAAATCCCCGATTGAAAGAGGACCCATCCATGATTCTCATGAAAATCCCAGCTTGGAGACGTATTTGTAAGGTGGGCGGGCTGAGCTTGGCCATCCTGGCCCCGGCGGCTTGCGCTTCGGAGGTAGGTGTCCGGCTTTCGGTTTCTTCCGAACACGCCCTGGTCTTGTGTGAAAGCGGCAAGGTCCTCGGGTGGGGAAGGAATATTGATGGAGAGTGCGATGTCCCTCCGAATATGCCGGAAGTCCGGGACCTGAGTACGGGGTCGTGGCTCTCGGGAGCAGTCATGAAAGATGGCGGGGTAAGGGTATGGGGGAACAACCGGCATCGTGAATGCGAGGTCCCCGGTGGACTGGGCCCGGTGAAAAAACTTTTCCTTTCGGCGGGAGACGTCGTCTTTGCCTTGGAGGAGAAGGGGCGGCTGGTCTGTTGGGGAAACCCGCACAGCAGAATTTATCAAATTCCCGGAAACCTGGACGAAGTGAATGATTTCGTGAGCTTTGGCGACTTTGCAATGGCGTTGCGAAAAGATGGCAAGGTCGTGGCGTGGGGGAAAAACGAGCATGGCGAATGCAACGTGCCGGCTGGTCTGGCGGATGTGGCACAGATCGCCGCCGGCTACAATCACGCGCTGGCTCTGAAGCAGGACGGAACGCTCGTTGCCTGGGGGGACAATTCCTACGGCCAATTGGATATCCCTTCGGACCTGGGGCCCGCGCGCTCCGTGTTTGCCCACAGCCAATATAGCGGGGTTTTGTTGAAAGACGGTGGATTGAGGGCTTGGGGATGGAACAGTAAGAATCTCTTGGATGAAGAGGTCAAAAAAGCCAAATATGCTTTCCCGGGGCCCAGCCACTTGGTCGTCCTGGACGATCTAGGAGAGTTGCATCAGCCCTGGGATTCCTGGATGGAATTTCTCCCGGGGCTTCCGAAGGGAAAAAATGTGAAGGCCGTTGGGATGGGACGCTGGTCAACGGTCGTTCTTCACGACAATGGCAAGGTTGGAATGACAGGATATTTTGAGAACGGCGGGGTCCTGCTGCCTCCCGCGGATTTATCGGAGTGAGGATGAAAAGTATGTTAGAACGAGCCATGAAGACCACGGGATTTACAGAGGTGCCGGGAACCGGGATCCTGGTGTTCTTTTCCGAGAAGAAAGAAGAGCAGGGCTCCTTGACGGTGCTCGAGATCAATCTCGTGAAAACCCAATCTTAAGAATCCATTTTCATGCAAAGCAACGCCTTGACGCATCTACTGAAGGACCGCCTTTTGTTCAAAGGGATACTCCTTCTTCCCTCGCTGGCCCTTTTGGGATCTCCGGCACGGGGCGACTCCAGTTGCAACAGCTGTAATGGTCCTACTGAGAAAACCCTTACGATTTTGGACGAGTATGGCTCGGATCTCAAGGTCGGCGGGGCGGGAAAGGCGGCAACCAAGGAGATCAAGGTGAAGATGAAAAGGGACGAGGAATACACGTTCAATATCACTGGGACTTTCAGCTACGTTTGTGCCTCCGCATGGCTTCGTTGGGGGTGCGGGATAGAGTATCTCTCGGATTACGGGTTCATTGAACAGCGGGGCCTGGAGATTTGGGGAACTCCCGAGGAACAACCCGACCCGTCGAGCGCGACACTCC
>CAXTTX010000326.1:3781-6568 GCA_964247045.1 uncultured Verrucomicrobiales bacterium
GGTGAGGATATGAATGAGAACGGCGAGGGGACGTTGACTGGTGACCCTCCCGTGGTTCAAGAGGATGGGACGGTGAATCCTCCCCAGGGCACGCTTGAAATATCCCTCGGCAGGGTTGGCATGGGAAGCGGGGGGACCGCTCCCTATCGATCGGCCGGTCTGCTGTGCTGGTACGCGCCTCTTTCAACCGGCCTGTCGAGCCCTGTTAATTTGTATTACGCCGGCATTCGCGAGGTGAAGGATGGCGCTCCGGGCGTTGCTGCCAAGGTATCCTATCAGGAAGTCACGCTTGCCCCCGGGGGGACGAAAGAAATGCATCTCATTACCCCGACCCGGTTGTTCCGGGTGACGGGTTACGATGGAATCGCCCACAATACGATCGTGGACTACACCGTGGCGACCCGGACCTACATCCGGGAGTATGTCCGGGCAGCCCCGACAGAAACTGCGGCGACAACGCTTGCCGGCACGCCGCAATCGTTCTGGAAGATCTTCCCCAACGCCGTCGGAGGCGTTTCCATGGATAGCTCCGTGGGCGGCATGCTGGCCAACACCACGGCGCTGGAGTTGCCGGCCCCGGAGGTCTTGGTAACCCGCCGGAACGGGGGCGACACCGAGAGCACGATTATCCCGCTGACGGAGACCTCTTACTCCGATTTGGAAATTGTGAAACAGTCCGGCGTGAAAGTTTCAAAAACCCTGCGCGAATACAGCTTTGTGGCAGGGGAGGCACGGTTGATGAGTGAAAGCCGCTATCCGGATCCAGAGACGGATGCGAATCCGGAGACCACTTGCTATGGCTATTACCAGGCGGGCCCGGACCTGCCGGTGGGAATAGAGCCCGGCCAGCTCCGCTGGGTTTCCTATCCGAATGGAAATTGGAACTGCTTTCGCTATGTTTCAGGGGAAACGCAGGTTTTTTCCCCTTTCGCCTCCGAGACTTTCCTTGATACCGGGAACACGGACCAGGATACACTTCCGATTGGCGGGGGGGGCCGTTTCAAAATGTCGATGAACGACGCCGAGTCGGTGGCTTCCGACCCGGTTTCGCCTGCCTTCGAAACGATCCGCGAAAGCGAGACCTCGCCTGTGGAACTCCTTGGAAACCTCAACGAGGGGCCTGGACTTGTCGTGAACCCAGGTGGTAAGGCGGAACTTTATGAATACCAAAAAGAAGGTGATGGTAAAGTCATCAAAACCAACACCTTCGGTATCGCCAACTACGAATCGGAGGGCGGTCAAGAAGTTGGTGGCAAGTATTTCCACATCGCGGCGAATCTCAGCGAGCGCACGATAACCACTTACGGACCCTACGGGGCGACCAGCATTGAGCGGCTCTACCATACAGGAGGCGGATTCACGAGCGCGTGGCGCGAGGAGTTGGCCTATGATTCTTCCGGGCGTCATTTCTCTACGACCAGGAATGGCGTCGAGGTTGACCGCATCGAATATCCAACTGCGGGTACGGAAGTAGTGACGGATGCGCAGGGTAAGAAGATCACCACCGTTCTAGGTGCGGACGGCGAGATTCTTTCAGTGACGGAGGCAGCGGGAGGAGGTGTGCCGGCGAGAGTGGTCAGCTATGAATCGAGCGGATTGACGAAGATCACCCGTGTCAACGGCGTGATCCTGGCTCAAAACCGGCTCGATGGCTTGAGCCGCCCGATCCGGGACATCGACGCCTCGGGTTCGGTCACGGACTATGAATATGTGGATGGGGGCAGGATCACCAAGACCATATCGCCCGGGGCCATCACCCTGACCGAGGAAAATCATCTGGACGGCCGGCTCAAATCGATATCCGGAAATGCGGCAGTCAATGAGTTCTACACTTATGATCCCAGGATCGTTTCCAGAAGCATTGGCTCCGGCGCGGGTCACACGGACCGGAAGGTCACTACCGAATATAATCTCAAGGGAGAGATCCTGAAGGTTACGCGGCCGTGTCCTCCGCCGACGGCAGGCAACATCGACGAGAACTACACCTATACCACGCAAGGCAAGCTGGCATTCGTGAGCACCGAAAGCGCGTCAACCATTTCCACACGGCTCTTTTTTGAACCCGATGACGAATTCGCAAGCGACGCGTCAGTGCTTGGCGCGAAATCCGTGGATGGACTCGACCTCGACTCCGATTCCGAGCTCAGGCTGGACAGTCCGGACCGCTTCACCAAATCGGTGTGGTCATATGTAGGTATAGACGGAGTCGTCTATCGAGAAACCAGGTCAACAGCCTACCCCGACGGGACGGAGGCCAATAAGCTGACGACCATCAAACGCGAAAGTGTGAGTTTCATCGCCGCCACCTCCCCTGGTGAGGGTGCCGGCTATGCGGAGGCTGTCGAGGATGTCCAGCCATCCGGCCGGATTATGAAGAACACGCGGAAAATATTTCCTGGAAGTGCGAAAGTTCTGACCACCGTCGATGATTCGGCCACCACCGCGGCCGCGGATCAGGTCATCACCGAGGTCAATGGTTACGCCCAGACCATTGAAAAAGCGGGAAGTGCGAAGAGTGAGCGCTATGCCTATGACACCTTCGGCAGGGTCAGGCAATACACCGATATCCGCGGTGCCTCGACGTGGTCGCTTTTCTACAACGCGACCTTCCAGCTCGAAAAAGTGACCAATCACCTGGGCGAAACCACCCGCTACAGCTACTACTTGCCTGACGAAGCGAATGCCGGGGAAGTCAAGGGTATCACCGATGCCGGGGGAGCCACAACCGTCAAGTCCTATAACAGCCGCGGCCAAGTCACCGAAACCACCGGCACGGGGCGTTACCGG
>CAXTTX010000327.1:0-3388 GCA_964247045.1 uncultured Verrucomicrobiales bacterium
CACGATGCCTGTTAGGAAATGGTTTCCGTTCGTGGCAGTGGAGGATGCGGTGCCGGGTGTGTTGTGGGGCGCGCGGCTGGCGTGGGCGGGATCGTGGCAGATGGAGGTTTTCCGCCAGCATGATGACGTGGCGATTTCAGGCGGGCTGGCGGACCGGGAGTTCGGCCACTGGATGAAGACGCTGCAGCCGGGCGAGTCGCTGGAATCGCCGGTGGCGATGCTGGCATGCGTGCAGGGAGATCTGGATGATTTGTGTGATCGCTTTACCCAGATGCAGGCAGCGGCGGTGGATAAGCAGCCGGAGGTGGAGCGGGATTTGCCGGTGATTTTCAACGAGTGGTGCACGACCTGGGGCGATCCGAGCCACGGGCGGCTGTGCAAGCTCGCCGACCGACTGGAGGGAACGGGCGTGCGCTATCTGGTGATCGACGCGGGATGGTACAAGCAGGCTGGCACGGACTGGAGCAGCGGCCATGGGGATTGGGTGCCGAGCAAGGAGTTGTTTCCGGACGGGCTTGCGGCCACGGCGGCGGCGATTCGCGAGCGTGGTTTGATACCCGGTCTCTGGTATGAGATGGAGACGGCGGGTTCGCAGAGCGTGGCGTTTGCGACGGGAAGGCATTTCCTGACGCGGGATGGCCAGCCGGTGACGTGCCGGGAGCGGAGGTTCTGGGATTTGTCGGATCCGGCGGCGGTTTCCTATCTAACGGATAAAGTGACGGACCTGCTGGAAAGCTGCGGGTTCGGTTACCTGAAGGTGGATTACAACGAGACGGCGGGCATCGGTTGTGATGATCCGGATTCGCAGGGTGAGGGGTTGAGGAAGCAAGTGGAGGCGACCTACCGGTTTTTCGACGGGATGCGGGAGCGCTTGCCGGATCTGGTGATTGAGAATTGTTCTTCCGGCGGACACCGGCTGGAGCCGTCGATGCTGGGGCGGACGGCGATGTCTTCTTTCTCGGACGCGCACGAGTTGGTGGAGATTCCGCTGATCGCGGCGAACTTGCACCGCCTGATCTTGCCACGGCAGAGCCAGATATGGGCGGTGTTGCATCCGGGGGATTCGCGGGAGAGATTGTATTACAGCCTGAGCGCGACGTTTCTGGGGAGGATGTGTTTATCCGGGGATATCGGAGGGCTGGATGAGGAGCAGTGGGAGGTGGTGCGTGAGGCGGTGCGGTTCTATCAGGAGGTGATGCCGGTGATCAAAGAGGGAGTTTCCAGGAAGTTCGGGGAGGTTGGGGAAAGCTGGCGGCATCCGACTGGGTGGCAGGCGGTGGTGAGGACCGGCGGGGAGAAGATGCTGGTGGTGATGCATTCGTTCGGCGGGGCGCCGGAGGAGGTGAAGGTCTTCGTGGGGGATGGGTGGGAAATTTCAGGGACGTTCGGAAGTGGTGGGACGAGGATGGAGAGCGGGGTGTTGTGGTGGAGGTGTGACGGGGATTTCAAGGGGGCGGTGGTGATCTTGGGGAGGTGATATGATTTGAGAGGATGGGTGATGGAAGCGCGGCGGGTGTCAATCGACCTTGCTCGGGAAAGCGACGCGTCAATACCGGGGCCAGGAGTGGCCCCGCTCCGGTACGCAAGCGAGGGGGATAACAGTTTGGAGGTGGCAGGCGCCCGCGCGGGATGGCTTGCAATCACCGGCGGTCATAGACCGCCGCTACAGTGGATG
Source organism: uncultured Verrucomicrobiales bacterium (assembly GCA_964247045.1). GTDB lineage: Bacteria > Verrucomicrobiota > Verrucomicrobiia > Verrucomicrobiales > Akkermansiaceae > Luteolibacter. Next base: position 1,676 of record CAXTTX010000327.1, read on the forward strand.
CTTAGTTCGCTTTCCAACCGGTGCGTTGTTCCCAGCCGCGGCGCCAGCCGGTGGCTTCGTTCTTGAAGGCGGGGTTGCCGATCTGGTCGAGAGCCCATTGGGAGGCCGCAGGGTCGTTGCGGCCGTTCAGCGACTGCTGGGAAAATTCCGCGTAGGCGCGGTCCCGCCAGACGCCCGGTGGCAGACTGGCCATCCACTCGCGGGCCTCGGGGGTATCGTTGCGGACAAAGGTATCGACGCTGCGGTGGAAGACCTCGGTGGTTTCCGGCCTAACAGGCATGGTGGCGGCCCACTCGGCGATGGTGGCTGCACCCGCCTCCCCGTTGCGCGCCATCATCTGGAGACGCTGGATGGTGGCGCGGTCCTGGATCTTCGCCCAGGCGTTTTTCTCCACGAGCAGATCCATCAGGGCGATGCCGTCGCCGGGATCGTTCCTTTGTTTGAACGCGGACCAGATGACCTCCTGGCCGACGGCATCCGGGATGCCCTGTACCGCGGCGGCGATCTCGGAAGGTGGATGGCCATTCATTTCCCGGCCGAGAAGTATGCCCTTCACTTTCGCGAGGCGTTCGTCGCTGCCAACGAGTTGGAGGATCTCCTGCTTGAGCGCCTCCGGCGAGGCATCGCCTTGGAACCCGGCGAAGTTCACGAGCTCGCTGGTCGGCACCAGCGACTCGGGATAGGCCGCCAATCTTTTGAAAACGGCGTCCCGTTCCTCTTTCGTCTTGCCCGCGAGACCCATCCGGCAGGCCTGGAGCGCCTCCGATTGGTCGCGCCAGGAAATCTCGCCCATGATGCCGGCGAGGAAGGCCGGATCCTTGCGCCCGGCCGTGTTGAGCCACACATCCCGCAGGATCCCGCTCGCCACGCCGAATTGCTTGCTGCGGATGAGCTCCCAGGTGTCCTTCGGGTTCTTTGCGAAGGCATCGCCGAAGACATCGAACAACTGGCCCGTGCCGCCGCCGAAAACGCGGTTCGGATCGTCATCCCAGGCCTCGCCCAGCGACGCCTCGATGGCGGCGGTCAGGTCGACCTCCGCCCATTTCGCAAGCAGCTCGCGCTGGACGCGGACGCGATCCGGCCGGGAGAGTTTCGCGGTTCTAACGGCCTTCCAGGCGCGGGCGTATTCGGTGCCTTTCCATTGGCCGGTGGGGGCGAAGGAGGAGGATTTGCCGCTTGAAGAGGGGCCGGAAGACGAGAAAGAAGAGGATGCCGATTTATTGTTGGAACCTGTGACATCGGCGTCCTTCGCGGCGGCCGGGGATGGCAGCCTCGCGAGCCAGAGGCCGAGCAGGATGACGACGGCATGGCTGGCCACGAGCACAGCGGGGAATTTCCGTTTCATGGCTTCTTGGGGTAGAGTTGTTTGGAAAGCTCGTCGGCCTTGGCGGGATTGCGCTCGCGGGTGGCCCAGATGAGGGAGTTCATGGCGGTGTCCTTGTCGATGCCGGCGGGCATCTGTTTCACCCAGTCCACGTAGTCATCCCCGAAGCGGTCGAGGTAGCCTCGCGCCTTCCAGTTCCAGCCCTTGGTGCGGAAGTCTTTTTCCTCCGGCGTGACGGGCTCGGGGAGGTATTTCATGGAGTCCAGGAAGACATCGGGATCGAGGCCGACGTAGTTCTGCCAGGTATCGCGGAACTGGCGGGCGCGGCGCTGGTCCTCGGGCAGCAGGTCCAGGAGTGCCTGTGCGCGGCCCGGGTTTTCTTCCGTGAG
>CAXTTX010000327.1:3398-6565 GCA_964247045.1 uncultured Verrucomicrobiales bacterium
ATGATAGACCGTGTCAATGATTTCATTTTCACCCTCCGGCGGGATGGAAGGCATGCCCGCGCGCACGGCGGCCAGGACCTGCTCCGCGGTGGCGGTGCCATTGCGGAATTCATAGCGCCAGTCGCGGCCGGTTTCCAAGAGTTTCCCCACGTCGCCGCGCATGAGTTCCCTGAGGATCTCCTCGCGCGGCTTGTTGCCGTTGTTCTCGGTGCCACGCCGCGCGGCGATGCGTTGCTCGATGTCGAGCTCCGCCGCGCCGATGACGGCATTGCCGAGAGGGCCTTTCATCTGCGCGGCCAGATCCGGTGCCACCTGGCCATTTTTGATGAGATCCATCATCCACGCGGCGGCCTGCGGGCTGGAGCGGACGAAGCCGTCCAGGAGGAGGACACGGTCGTGGGAATCGAGGCCGGAGGCGTAGGCGAGGAGCTTGTCCTTATCGGCCAGCGGCACGGAGCCGCCAGCCATGAAAAGGAAATCCCAGCCGTTCGGCACCTCGACCTCGCGATAATTCCCCTCCGGATCCGACTCCTGTATCGCAGCCATGAAGGTCTGCAAGAGCGCGAGGCCACCCGTCTTGATCTCACCAGTGGCCGCGCCTAACAAACTTGGCAAGAAGTCCTCCACCTTGGTGGCCCATGGGAAGGATTTCATCACTCCTGCCGCGGCGATCACATCCGGCAAGACGTTTTTCCCCATCAAGCCGGCGCTCGCTTTTCCCAGGAAATCCCCGTTGAAAAACTCCATGGCCGCCATGGGATCGCGCCGCAGCCATTGCATCGCGCGCACCTCCATCTCCGCGAGCAAGACGCTCCGGTCCTTTTCTTTTCCATCCGCCCCGGCAGACGGGTCCAGGCCATGATACGCGCGGATGGCCTGCGCGAGCGCGGCCTTTGGATCGTCGGCCCCGGGGAGTTTCGCCTTGAGGTCATCATAAAGCGCGCGGGATGGATCCAGCGTCGCGGTCTTGTCCGCCATGAAGCCGGCGAGCAATTGCGCGCCCTCCCCGCCGCCGGAGTTGTCACGATCGCGGGAGGTTGATTTGGAGCGGGCGGGACCGGCCTCCACCTTGTCATTTCCGTTATCCGCCGCGGACGGGAGATTCCTTGCGACGGACCATGCGATGCCCAGCGCGAGCAGGTGGGTGCCGATGAGGAGGGGCAGCTTGGGTTTCATGAAATGGGGAAGGCAGGAAAATTTCCGGGAATGGGTTATAAGACGGATGATTTCCTATCGGATATTTCAAGGGTCGGGAATGGAAATCGCGTGAAAATGGAGGCACGGTTTGCCTCCGGCTCCCTACTCCACGTTCTCCCTCTCCAGCGGCTTCATCCCGTGCTTCGCAGCAAAGGCCGCGGCACCTTCCGCCTCGTCCTCCGGCCACGCGCGCTGGATTCGGACCAGGAAATCGTTCTGCCGTCCCCCCGCTGGCAATTTCTCCGCCCAGTCCGATGCCTCCTTTGGAACATTGGATGCCCAATCCGAAAGTATCCTTTCGATCGCGGGGCCGGAAACCTCCAGCGGGACCTTCTCCTCCAACCAGCCGATCCATTTACCCGGCTCGTCCATCAGCGGGAATGGCTTCAGATTCGCCACGATCACGTTCATCTCCGCCGGGCCAAGCTCGATTGCCTCTATCAGCTCTACTCCACTTTCCATTCCGATTTGTGAAATCAAACGGTCAAGTCCACTGAGTCCCGGAGCGAGTGCAACGCGCGCGGCCTGATCCCGCAGACCATCCCGATACGCCCCATAAGCTACGAGTGCGGACTTCGCCTGTTCGCTGAACTCGGAAGCCTGCATGATCGTTTCCACTGCCTTGGCTGTTTCCTTCATCTCCATTCTTCCAATGAACTCGAAGGCTTCACCGGGATCCCTCTCCGCCACGGCATAGAGGATACCCCTTTCGAAATGCTCCGGAGGGGCATCCTCGAAATCCGCCGCATGGGCATCCATCCAGCGGATCGCCCTTTCCGGGTCATTCCTCGCCACAGCGGCAAGAAAAAATCCCGCCAACCCGCTGGCGACCGCCGGAGTATCCACGGGTGTCGCCCGCTGCCGTGCGAGAAGCAGTTCCTTGTATTCCAAGCAGACGCCCAAGGCTACCTCCGGATCCAGCATTGAAACCGGGATGAGGATGTGAATGATCAGGTTGCCGCGCTTATGTTCGCCCATCTCATCCGCCGCCGCGCGGATGTGTTCCAGGAACCCTTCCAACTGCGGCCGGTCAAATTTCAGGATTGTCTGTGGCCCCTGCTGATCCAGCGCCGTGAACTCCCCGCTTCCCGGATCCGCCTCACTTTCGAGAATCAATTTCACAATGGCGTCCGCCGCCAGCTTGGGCGCTTCCAGATATTCCTTCTTGGCGACAGGCTTGTTCCCACCGACCCCGCTCAGCAAGGGGACAGGTGTGATCGTTTCGCCCGGCCTCACGCTTGCATTCGTGGATGGAGGATCATTCACCTTCCGGACGGCCCCTGGCCCGGATCGCGGCCCTTCGGTCTCCCGCCTCGAAACAAGCAGGCCAGTCTTCCACGCATAAACACCAGCGCCCAGCAAGAGGACGAGGACAATCGCAGCGGCGAAGGCGGGACGTTTCATGGCGGGTGGCGATGTGCGATTGTTCGCATCTACCGTGCGGGTGACTTCCTATCGATCTTCCGGCGCGGCGGAAATGATTATCTGGAGGGTGGCTGCCCCAGCCGGACCACAACGCATCCCTCCGCAGGATCTCCGCCGGAGCGGCGCACAGACAATGCGGTCCCTGCCGCGAGAGGGTAGCGTGAATCAGAACGGCAGGCCCCAAATGGCAAGGAAGCCGAGCAAGGAGGTCACTGCCGCCAAGACGATCAGGAAACCGATCCGGGGATGTTTGGGGGGCGTGTGGCTCACGGGGCGAAGCGTCGCGATTTTCCGCATGGCCGCAAGACCGGGACTGCCTGAGATCCGTGTAATGGATGCCATTACGCGGGATTCCCCACGAGGTGAATTCTCACACGGCCCCGGCTCTTACTCCGCATTGCCACGCCTTTCCCGCGCGCATAGGCTGTCCGGGGCCGACCGCCATTTCCCGCTGCCTCACCCGGCGATTCCCACAAACGCATGAAACCGCCACCCGCGCCGCTGATCGCCAGCTTCCTGCTGCTCACGGCGATGCTGGCGGGGTG
>CAXTTX010000328.1:0-6544 GCA_964247045.1 uncultured Verrucomicrobiales bacterium
CCCGGTGCGGTACTGAACTTCGCCGGAACCAACCGCCTGGCGAACACCAACGATCTCACCGCGGGCACCTCCGTCACCTCCCTGGGTTTCCTCGCGGGGTCGGGAGCATTCACCCTCTCCGGCAACGGCATCGCCCTCAGCGGACCGATTCTCAACAGCTCCACGAACGCACAGGTCATCAACCTGCCGATGGCGCTGGGTTCCACCTTCTCCTTCAACATGGGCGGGCAGAACCTCACCTTCGGCGGCGCCATCACCGGCACCGGCAACCTCATCAAGCAGACCTCGACGCAGATATTGACCATCGGCGCCAACTCCACCTGGGGGAACGTCACCGTCGGCCAGACGGTCGCCACCCTCGGTGATGGAGGCCGGGTGAATGTGACCAGCGGCGCCACCTTCTCCGTCGGCACGGGTGCGACCAACAACCTGCTGGTCGCGACGAAGGCTTCGGACGCGACGGCGGCCCGGGGAATCCTGGACATGTCGGCTGCATCCAGCTTCACGGCGAATGTCGCCCTGCTCCGCGTCGGCCATACCGATAACGGCCAGAACTCCGCGGGAACCTTGAACCTGGCGGCGAACAACAACATCACCGCATCGACCGGCTTCATCATCTCGCAATCCGGTGCGGCGGCGAATGGCGTGGACAGCTTCGCCACCACGCCGGCGGCTTCCACCTCGCTGGTGAAGACCGCCCTGTTCGCCATCGGCAACAACAAGAGCCGGGGTAACTTCACCGCGGGCGCGACATCGACCTTCGAGGTCCAGGGCATCGGTGACGCGACCACCCGCGCCTCGATGATCGTGGGACGTTCCGGCGACGGCGGTGGCGGTGGAACCCTCTATTATGGCAAGGCCGATTTCTCGACCGGCACCTTCCGCGGAAACCTCAGCAAACTCACCATTGGCGAGCGCTTCCTCGGCAATGCCGGAGCACCGGGGCACGTTCTGACGGGTGAATTGACCTTGGGCACCAGTCCCACCAACCATCTGGACATCCGTGGCAATGGCACGGTGCTGGAGGTCGGGAAATACACTGGCACCGATTCCGGCACCTCGTTTGCGACCGGCACGCTGACGATCGGCAACCTGGATGACACCAGCACCATCGAGTCGCTGGACAATGCCACCGCCGTGGTCGTCGGCCAATCCACCACCAATGCGAAAGGCACCGGCACGCTCTCGCTCAATGGCGGCACGCTGACGATCAAGACCACCGGCACCGGCATCAATGGCAGCGGTGCCACCGGCGTCAGCACGCTCAACCTGAACGGAACCCTCCTCAAGGCCGGTGCGAACAGCGCGACGTGGATCACGAACTTCACCAACGCCGTGGTGGGAACCAACGGCGCGAAGTTCGACACGAATGGGTTCACCATCACCGTCCCGCAGGCGCTTTCCGGAACCGGGCCTCTCACCAAGTCGGGCACCGGCCAGTTGACCCTCGGCGCCGTGACCGGTGGTTGGGGTGGTGCCACCACCGTTTCCGCGGGAACGCTGACCATGAAGGCGGCCATCCTCTCCAACACGGGAGCGATCGTCATCGGCAACACCGGCATCCTCAATCTCGACTACGCCGGCAACGACACGGTGAAGAGCCTGCTCGTCGACGGGCAGGGGAGGGCGGCAGGCACCTACACCGCGGTTGGCAACAACGGCGTGGGTGAAATCGCCGACTCCCGCATCACGGGCGCTGGCAAGCTTATCGTCCTCGAAGCCTCGGTCGGCACCAGCGGCTACGCCTCCTGGGCGACTGCCAACAGCCTCGTTGGCGGCGATGCCCTCGTCGGTGCCGATCCCGATTTCGACGGGATCAAGAACGGCATCGAGTTCGTCACCGGTGGCAATCCCAAGGTCTCCGGCCAGGCCCAATACCCCACCATGACCCGGGATGGCAGCGGCAACCTCGTCTTCGTCTTCCGCCGCACCGCCGACTCCGCGCAATACAATCCCTTCGTCGAATACGGCACCGCCCTCCAACCGTCCTGGACCGCCGCCCAGAACGGTGTCAACGGCGTGACCGTGGCTGTTGCCCCGAACGGTGGTGGTGCAGGTGTGGACCTCGTGACGGTCACCCTGCCCCAAGCCCTCGCCGGCAGTGGCAAGCTCTTCGCCCGCCTCAACGTGGTGATCACGCCATGAGGTAAAAGATCCCAGGACACGGGTATTCCGAAATGACAGCCTCCCCGGGGATGGGTTACCCCGGGGAGGTTTTTCGTTTTACGCACTGTAGCGGCGGTCTATGACCGTCGGAAACTGAACGTCCCTTCGCTCTCAGTCCTTCCACCACTTTGACCAGCCCTTACGAACCGCCAAGGAGCGGCGATCTCCGAATCGCCGATTGGAATCGCCCGCCCCAACGCCTTCTCTCCGCAATCGACTTCTGCCACACCACTCGGAAGCGCTAAACAATTCTGCTATCGAGAAGGAAAGGCTCGATTCTAAAGCCGGGTGTTTTTGCTGACGCGACAAAGCTTTCGACCGCCTCACGGGCATTCTCAACGTCGGCGAATCTTAGCTGACTGGTTTGTCCTGTGGCGATTTGCGGATGCCCCGGGCTGTAGAACCAAACCACCAGAAAAATACCGTGGGTTCTCCCAAATGGCTTAAGGTAGTCGTTTAGAAGTTGGTCCCTTGCCCCATTTTCGACTTCATCGTTCCAACATCCCTTGACCTCAATCGTAATACTCAGGGGTAGCTCTGCCCGGTTTCGTCCCGACTCCGAAAGTGACCATGCCTGAACGAGAATATCCGTTCTTTTGCCGCGATCTGGTTGAACCTCCCTGTTCACCACAAGAGATGAGGACGGGCCGATTTGATCTCTAATCCATCGCGCAATGTAGTTGGAAACCGCTTCCTCATCTTTATGCCGGAAATTTTTACGCTTCAACCCCCCGCCGTCCCATTGCCACAAATCTTCCATGGCCGGCAGATCGCGGCTTTTTAATTGAGCCTGTAATTGATTGAGAGATTCAACAACGATCTCCAGAAGGTCATCTTCGTTTCTAATGAAACGACTCCTTGCGTCAGCGGTGATGGCCGCCAATTGTTCGATTGCAATTGGTCGCCACTCGCTCCGACGGGTTGATTCCAGTGTGCTTTGATATCGCCAGAGAATCCAAGTGGACTCATCCGGAAGCGCTTGCGCCAATCTTAGCAGCTGCTCACAGGCCGCGTCGCTGGCTCGAGAAGAAAGCTCTGTGATAAGGGCGCTTCTGACATGCACAACCGATTGCCGAGGGGAGACAAAACCCGTTCCCGTCTCTGGATCTTCTCGTAACGGAAACGAGCGACAAAGTAGCAGATAAAAATCTGAAAGCTGCTCTTCGCTAAGTTTCTTGGCAAGTTTTCCACCACCGGTCGAACTAAGGTCGTGACAAACTTCCAAAAGAATCCGTCCGGCCATTTTTTGGTCCTCCACCAACATGGGATATGCTTTATCCCAAACCGAAGCGGATGCGATATCGAGTCCCCCGATGATAGCGGCGTGCAACAATTCGACCGATTTCCCGCCTTCATTGGAGAACTGATCGATCAGCCGACCAGCGAGGTTAGATGCCGCGGCCCAATCAACCTCATTCAACTCCCGGATTCCAGCTTCAATGCTCTTTGAATCTTTGGATTCGCCGATGACATTCGATACCTCCTCAGCAAGCCTGTAATCGAAACAAGATGCGGCGTGACGGATCCTAAATAAGTAACTGTCTTTCTGAATCTCTCTGAGCCAGCCTTTGATAGTCTTATGGGGATTGATTTGGTAGGCCAAGGAAAAAAGTTCGCGGCCCCCATCGGAGTCGTACATAGGATCTCCAGTAATAGCATGGATCCATTTCTGCGAGATCGCCTCTTGCATCCCAAAGCTGCTATCTACCTCATCTCTAAGTAGGCATATTGCAATCAAACCGGCGTCCGAGTAGTTGGTTCTCCCCCCGATTTCATCGTAGCCGTCGGAGCATTTCAGGAGAAATGTTCGTGCCGCGTCCCTGATTTCCGCTCTCCTGCAGTCCGAAGCATTTTTCCAGCCTGGGTATTTGGTGATATTCCGGGACAATGGTTGGTAGTAGTGGGTTTGACCAGGATTTGCAGACAACGGAAAGCACAAGTCTTTGAAAACCCAGTCTTGTCCTTCACGAATTGCATTGAGGTCGTCGGTAATCTGCTTTTCATGATTTGGCTTTACGCGTTTTCTTTGCCCCTCCTCCATTCTTCGCGTCTGATGTAGCCAACGGGCCTTCATTGACCTGCCCTCCGGGCTATTAATTTCTATCGGCTTAAACCACGAGAACGCGCTCGCAAAATCAGGAGATTTTTTCAATGTCTCGATGAAAAGATCCCAGTGATTAACAAAATATTCTTCATTCGAACGAAGCACTTGGAATACTCTAACCCAATTTGGTATCCGCTCTTTGGGTTGATCTGGCAGTTTGGCGAGAAGCCATCCGATATCCTTCGGTCCTATCAACTTGTAGGTATCTCCCGCGATTTGGTTTGCATCCTCGTTCACATTTGTCGCTGGATCGTTTAAGATAGCAGAGGCCCACTCCAAGCGCGATTCGTCGCTTGCTTCTTCGAGGCCAGTCCTGCCTGGTCGGCCTTCTGAGTAGAAGTCTCGGTAATTCCGGCTCTTGACCCGCCAAAGCTTCACCAACTCGTTTTTAATCTCGGGATCGTCGATTTTTCCCAAGCTCCGAAGAAGAATAGTTATTGAGAATTTTCGTCGAGGACTCGGAAATGCAAACGTAGTTTTCCAACGGCGGATAGCCTGTAACGATGGGATCAAATCTTCATCTTTGATAAACTGGGGAATGTGGTATTCCAGCATCAAATGGTAGCTTCCATAATGCCTGTTGCTCGGCGGCATCTTGAAATACGGCAGAGCTTTGGTAATGGACCACTTTGATGGAATAAGCCGTTGCAAAGCATATCCACAAATCGAGTAGTCGGGATCCGGCCCCGCTTCCCTCTTGGCTAAGGGTTCAAGTTCTGCAAGCCGATCCTCTGGCATGCTTTTACAAAGCGCCTCCGCAACTGACCTTCTGAGCCATCCTTCCGCATCATGATCGTCCAGAACTTCACGAAGAACGCCGACCAGTTCCGGGCGGCGACATTCCTCGGCGATCGAGGCGGCAACCCTCCGTGCCATAAGAGGAGCGTTGCGATTCGAAATTACGCTTCCAATCTGATCAGGCAGTTCGGGATGATCGAGCCCCCTCCAAAAGCGATTGAATTTTGAATCATCAAAAAATTCATTATTACCCGCCATATTCAGAATCCTTGCAACCAGGTGCGACTTGACGCTCTTGTCAACCAAGGACACATCGCTTCTCAGAAGAACTGCAGGATCAACAGAAAGGAGGATCTTAAAAAATTCTTTGCTGTAGCCGGCGACCCAAGATGCTAGTTCGGCCAGTTGAGGAATAACGTGTTCCCCCCGGCGGTCCCGGGCACAAAGCAACGCCCTCAACTGTTCGATTGGAAGATCCGCCAGCACCTGTCCCGCTAGGCATTCAGCAAAGGTCTGATGAGTAAAGGCGAAGAGGTTGCTACCACGCGAAACAAAAAGACCCGTTCTTAAGGCGCCGACCACAGAAGTTTCCGTAATGCCATTTTGGTCTTTCGATGCGTCAATAATATTCAATCCCGATTCTGGAGTCCTATCAAGGGAACTCGATGGGCAATGAAGGACTGATTTGCCTCCTAGAAGAAAGAGCGATGCCAGCCGTTTGGCTGCGGAAAGCTTTTCCTCAGGAGTCGCGAAATTTGACGACTGATGCCGCACAAGCGTTACTCGCGTCGCATTTGATTCCTCGCAAAATCTCCGACAACCGTTTTCGTAGAGTTCACGATAGGAGGTTGTCTTGAACCGGTTATCTTCAAACTCATCCAGGAGGAACAAAAGGGTGATAGGACGCGCAGCAAGCGAGACAACACCGAAAGAGTAAACGGCTTCCAGAAATGCTTTTCCATTATAGCCGCGCGCTTCTGCCGCGGCTTTTGCGTCCTCATTACGCAGTTGCCTCAATTCGAATATTTGCGTCGTTGAATCAGGCCACAGTGCAGTAAGCAAACGTCCTTCCGCGTCTGGCCATTCGGCAGACCGGCAACAGAGAATTAACCGGATGCGGTTGGTCGACTCATTCCTGATAAATTCTGTCAGATTTAGGACTAGCAAGGGTATGCGGATCATTCCCTCATCAACTCCGTCGATGACTACGGTCATGCGCTCCGTTGATTTTTGCCACTTTGTCCACTCGGAAGAAGTAGAGATCCAGGTGCGGAAATCCGAAAATGAATCGTGGGCGCGCGCTTGAGTTACGAGCAAACGTTCCTGAGGCCCCCTAGAATCTTTAAGATGCTCAACCAGTTTGGCCAACTCGTTGGACTTGCCGAGACCCGGTTCGCCACAGAGTATCAATGGACCGATTTCTGGCAGGATCTTAACAAGCTCTTCCTCTTCACCTCTCATCGCAAATATTCCCGCGTCCAATGGACAAGGGAGGAATTCTCCCGAGTCCGACGCTGAATTCGAACCCGAGCCTGG
>CAXTTX010000329.1:0-6539 GCA_964247045.1 uncultured Verrucomicrobiales bacterium
CGGCCCGGGAGGCGAACCGCCTGCTGATTTGCGACACCAACGCATTCGCCACCGTTCTATGGCACCGCCGGTATGTCGGTGGCGGGGAACCCGCCCTGGAGGAGTTCTCCCGGGGCTGCCGGGCGAATCTCTATATCCTTACCGGCGACGAAATCCCCTTCGTTCAAGACGGCCTGCGGGACGGCGAGCACTTCCGCCATGAAATGCATGGCTGGTTCGAGGAAGCACTATCCCGCCAGCCCGTGCCCTGGATTCTCGTCCGCGGCACGCCGGAGGAACGACTGAGGGCTGCGATCCGGGCATGCGGGAGGTGAAATGCCATCCACCCGCATTTCGGCGAAATTCCGGCTTTTTTGACGCAGCCGATCCCAGATGGAGGTCAATTGGGGGTGAAAATGGGTGTTTGAGTGGGGGAGAAATAGCAATCGCGGTTCCAGTTCGGGCCTAATCCTGAATTTCCAAGCCAAGTGGTGAGCGTCCCCTAATGCCATTTCCTGTTGTTGCTTGACCCGGCGGCGCGGTATGGGCAAGTTGCCGCCCCGCCGCCTGCCCCGATGGCACCGGCACGACCTAACAGAAAATACCACCGATCCGCCATGGCCGCGAAGATCTACACCACCAAGGACGCCCCGACGGCGCCGCTCAAGAAGAAAACCCTCGCCGTGATCGGCTTCGGCTCGCAAGGCCACGCCCACGCGCTCAACCTCAAGGACAGTGGCTTCAACGTCATCATCGGCCTCTACAAGAAGTCGAAGTCCCGCGAAGTTGCCAAAAAGCTCGGTTTCAAGGTCATGGATACCGCGGAAGCCGTGAAGGCAGCCGACGTCATTTTCGTCGCCACCCCCGACACGGTGATTCCGGCGGTTTATAACAAGGACATCGCCCCGAACCTCACCAAGGGCAAGACCCTCCTTTTCTCCCACGGCTTCGCCGTCCACTTCAAGACGATCACCCCGCCGAAGGACATCGACGTGATCCTCGTCGCCCCGAAGGGCCCCGGCCACACCGTGCGTTCGCAGTTCGTGGCGGGCAAGGGTGTTCCCGGCCTCATCGCCGTCCATCAGGACGTCTCCGGCAAGGCGAAGCAAACCGCCCTCGCCTGGGGCAATGGCATCGGCTGCGCCCGTGCCGGTATCTTTGAAACCAACTTCCGCGAGGAAACCGTGACCGACCTCTTCGGCGAGCAAGTCGTCCTCTGTGGCGGTGCCTCCGCCCTGGTGAAAGCCGGCTTTGAAACGCTGGTGGAAGCCGGCTTCCAACCCGAGATGGCCTACTTCGAGTGCCTCCACGAGCTCAAGCTCATCGTCGACCTGATGAACGAGCAAGGCATCGCCGGCATGCGTTTCTCGATCTCCGAAACCGCCGAATGGGGCGACGTTTCCGTGGGACCGAAGATCATCGACGCCTCCGTGAAGGCGCGCATGAAGAAGCAACTCAAGGAAATCGAATCCGGCAAGTTCGCCAAGGAGTGGATCGCCGAGTATGAAGGCGGCTACAAGCGCTTCAACAAGATCCGCAAGGAGGAAGCCAACCACCAGATCGAGAAGGTCGGTGCGAAGCTCCGCTCCACGATGAGCTGGATCAAGCAATCCAAAATCAAGAAGGGTGCCAGCCAGGCCAGCCTGGTTTCCTCCTCCAACTGATCCGGAGATTTTCAATCAAAAGCCCGTTTCCCGCGAGGAAGACGGGCTTTTCGTTTGGCCTGCAGGATGTTCGCTCGCCACAACGAGCCCCGCTTACTTCGGCTTCTTCTCCGCCGGCTTGGCCGGGGCGGCAGCAGGCTTGGCCGCCGGAGCATCCTTCACGGTGACGCCCTTGGCGGTCATGGTGTAGGTGATGGTCACCTTGGAGCCGACTTTCAGGTCGCCGGTGATCTTGGTGTCCGAATCGCGGGCGATTTCCCACTTCTCGGTATCCTTCTGGACGGTGATCGTCGAGTCGGTGACTGCCAGCACCGGTCCGGTGACCTGATAGGTGGACGGTGCGGCGGCGAGGGCGGACCCGCCGAGCCCGGCGAGCGAGATGACAGCGGCAAGGATCGATGGAGTTTTCATAACAGTCCAAGCTCCCACCAATCCGCGCAAAGTAAAGGCGGCAGTTGTGTGCCCGGCAGGCCTCAGACCCTCCGGATCTTCGATCCCGCGAACATGATGGTGATCCGGTAGACCTTCTTCTTCCGCGTCTCGATCTTGCCCGTTTCCAGATCGAAGCGCTCCGGAATCTCGATCTGGTGGATGTCCACGCTCGCCCGGAAACCCCGCTCCGAAAAAATATCGATCATGATCGCGATGGCCAGGGGCGCGTTGAAGATCGGATCCTCCGTGTTGATCATCGTGCGGCCGCTGATGGCGTGGCGCTTGATGATCGGCATCATCTTGTTCTGGATGAAATAGACCACCTCCTGCATCAGGGGGCGGTGCTCAAGCTGGTAGCCATCGAGGCGATTGACGAGTTCCTGGCGCGCATTGAGGACGATCTCATCCGCAAGCGGGATGTGGCGGAGGAGGTCGAAGGTGTCAGGATCGAGTTCCAGCGAACTCTGGTATTCCAGCTCATTGATGATGTTCTGCTGGACGACATTGACCGGTGCTTGCGCGTTGATGAAATGGTAGTGGAAAAGCTGCTTGAGCGAGACCAGCGCGTCGAAGGTCTTTTCCTTGAAGGTGCGGTAGCGATTGCGCGCCAGTTCCGAATCGAAGTCCGTGTTGCGCTCCTCCCACAACTCGCCGATACCCGCCTCGCGGACCTCCGCATTGTGCGCGAGCGTCTCGCGGCCGCGTTTGAGCTGGCGGGCAATGCTTTCCGCCTCATCCACGAAGAGCACCATGATGTGGAAGGTCGGCTGGCGGAAAAGCTGCGCGTGGGTTGTGCCGGAATACTCGCGGCGCAACTGGATCATCCTGTCGTATAGCATCTTCAGGCACTCCACCTGCACCGTCGTGCGCGGGAAGCCGTCCAGCACGGCGCTGTCTCGAAACTCCGGCTTGAGCAGTTCCACCAGCACCAGGCGCAGCACCTCCTCGTCCCCCACCATGCCGCCGCGCGCCTTGATAGCCTGCGCTTCCGGCGTATCGAGCAACTGGCTGATGACGATCGGCGGCGCGGTGATGCCGCGTACCTCGCAGATGAAAGCGGTGTTGGTGCCCTTGCCCGAACCCGGCGCACCACCCAGCAGGATCAGCTCCTTGGGAAAATGCAGCGCGTAACGACCGAGTTCCGCCTCGAGCTGCCGCCATACCCGGTTGAAAATCAACTGAGCATCCTTGATTTCAAGATCGATCGACGAGGCTTGGGAGGTTGGAGAGCTTTGTTTCACGCGGCCGGACTAGACCGTATCCGCCGGAATAGGTCCAGAGCGCGAAAGAGGTATTTTCGGTAGGATCTCCTCACTGCGGGGAATCCACGAGGGTGACCGCCGTACCGTAGGCGAGCACCTCGGTGCAGCCGTCCATGAATCCGGCGGCGTCATAACGGAACGCGATCACCGCATTCGCGCCGACTTCGGCGGCATGCTCGAGCATGACCTCATAGGCACTGCGCCTTGCTTCCTCACAAACCCGCGAGAACTCGGGAATGTTTCCACCGGCAATCGCTTTGAAGCCGCCTGTAAACCCCGCGCTGAATCCGGTGGAGCGGACAACCACGCCCCGGACAATGCCGAGATACTTTCCGATAGGTCGGCCCACAATCTCGTTGCCGGTGGTGACCAGAATGTCGCCGGGCGTCTTCGGGAGTGGCGGCGGATTCATGAGGTCTATCCAACTATCGTTCCGGAATCACACCAGCCCGTCTTTCCGCGCCTGCTTCCAGTATGCGTATTCGGAGCGGTTGAAATCAATGTATTCAGGAGATAGGTCGCTGGAATACATGGCGTAATCCGCGTCGCCCTGGTTGAGATTGATCAGGATCTCGAACTCCGGGTGCGACACGGCCTCCCGCAGCTCGTCCATCGGCGTCTCCGCCTGGAGGCCGCCGATGCAGGCCGCCTTGCCGCCGATGTGGATGTCCACGAGTTCCTCGCGGATGCGCGCGCGGGAATAACCCACGGCATGGATGATGCGGCCCCAGTTGGGATCGCCACCATTCCACGAGGATTTCACCAGCGCGGATTTGCAGACGGCTTCCGCCACCTTTTTCGCGTCTAGATAGGTGCGGGCGCCGAAAACCTTGACGGTGACGAACTTCGTGACCCGCTCGCCATCGCGGACGACGGCCTTCGCCAGTTCCAGCATCACCCATAGCAGGGCGCGCCGGAATTGCTTGCAGTTCGCGCTGTTGCGGCGGATGGCGGGCATCCTCGAGGCGCCGTTGGCCAGCACCATGACGGTATCGTTGGTGGACATGTCCCCGTCGATGGTGATGCGGTTGAAGCTTTCCTCCACGCACTCCAGCACCGTCTTGCGGAGGTTGTCGCTTGGGATGTTCGCATCCGTGGTGATGAAACAGAGCATGGTCGCCATGCTCGGGGAAATCATGCCCGCGCCCTTCACGCAGCCGCCGATGCGCACCCGGTATTCCCCCATATCGAAGGAAACCGCCACTTCCTTGGCGTGGGTGTCGCTGGTAATGATCGCCGCCGCGACCTGCGAGCCGTTCTTCGGCCCCAGGCTGGCGAGCAGGTCGTCATACTTCGGCTCCACCCGCATCATCGGCATCGGCAGGCCGATCACTCCCGTGGAGGCGACACCAATCTCGGAACGCTTCAGGCGCAACGGTTTCGCGATCGCATCGCACATCGCGGTGGCATCCTGGATGCCCGTCACTCCCGTGCAGGCGTTCGCATTGCCCGAGTTGGCGATGATCGCGCGGAGGTCGCCCTTCCGCAGATGGGACTGGGAAACACGCACGGGCGCGGCCTTGACGCGATTCGTCGTGAAGGTGCCCGCGGCGGAGCACGGCTTCTCCGAGTAGATGAGCGCGAGGTCCAGACGCTTGGCATCCGGATTCTTGATACCGCAGCTCACCGCGGAGGTGAGGAATCCCTGGGGCGCGCCTACGCCGCCTTTGATTTTTGAAAACGGAAAGTCCATGGGTCGTAAGAGGGAAACAGCGGGCGAGACTGATTCACTCTCAGAAATTTTGCAACCCATCAGTCTCGCCAAATCCAAACATCAGGTTGAAGCACTGCACGGCTTGGCCGCCCGCACCTTTCCCGAGGTTGTCCTCCGCGCTCATCAGTATGACGCGGCCGGTGCGCGCGTCATAGTCCCAACCGATGTCGATGAAGTTTGTCCGCGTGACATTCTTCGTGTCCGCGCAAACCCCGCGGCCGAGCAAGCGGACGAAAGGCGATTGTGAATAACTCGCTTCCAACGCTTCGCCGATCGCTTCCGGCGGAAGTCCTTCCCGCAGTTTCACCGTCGTCGTCGTGCAGATGCCCGAGTTCACCGGGATCAGGTGCGGCAGGAATGAAATGGTGACTTTCTCCCGCGCCGCGAGACCGAGCTCCTGCTCGATCTCCGACAGGTGGCGGTGCTTTGGCACGCCATAGGCGCGAACGCTTTCGTTGCATTCCACAAAGAGCAACGTCAGATCCGCCTTCTTGCCCGCGCCGCTGACACCGCTCATGGAGTTTGCCACGATGGTTTCGGGAACGAGCAGGTTCTCCTGAAGCAAGGGCAACAGGGGCAGCAAAATGCTCGTGGGATAACAGCCCGGTGCCGCCACCAGATTCGCGGCCTGGATTTCAGCCGCGCGGATTTCCGGCAGGCCATACACCGCCTCCGCCAGCATCGCCGGCGCCGGGTGCGCATGGTTGTAAAATTCCTCGTAGACGGCGGCATCCCGCAGCCGGAAATCCGCGCTGAGGTCGATGACCCTCAGTCCCCGGTCCAACAGGGCACGCGCGATCTCCGCCGCCACCCCGTGCGGAAGAGCGAGGAACGCCACCTTCGCCCCGGTCGCCGCGATGGCGTCCGGGTCCGGCTCGATGAACGCCAGATCCGCCCCCGGGGCACCCCGGAAGCGTGGGAAGATCGCGGAAATCGCCTTCCCGGCTTCCTGCCGGGACGTCGCCGCCACCAATTCCACCCCGGGGTGGATCAGCAGCAGGCGCAACAATTCCATGCCCGTGTAGCCGCTGGCTCCGACGATGGCTGTCTTGATGCGATTCATGCCGGGGACATCGCATGATTTTCCGTGCTTGCCAACCGGCATTTGCCCTGATTCTTTCGCCGTCCGTTCATGTGACGGGCTGTAGCGCAGTCTGGTAGCGCACTTGCCTGGGGGGCAAGGGGTCGTGGGTTCGAATCCCGCCAGCCCGACCACTTCTCAAACCTATCCGGCCGCACCCATCCTTTCTGCGGTCGGCGTCTCAGGCCTCACAGCTCGGGCTGGCGGGATTTGAACCCTGCCGACGCGCAAGCGAGGCACATGGTTCGAACGTCCAGCGAGCGCTCGCGAGCATTTATCCACTTCGGCGTTAGCCGCACCCTACTTGGCCGAAGGCAATCCCGCCAGCCCGACCATTTTCTTCAAACGTCCCCGGCCGCACCCACCCTTTCTGCGGTCAGCGTCTCAGGCCTCACAGCTCGGGCTGG